>NZ_JALPKP010000050.1:0-41182 GCF_051383635.1 Geodermatophilus sp. CPCC 205506
CGCAAGGTCCTCGACTGGAAGACCCCCGCGGAGGTCCTGGACGAGCACCTACGCTCACTGCACAAGGCAGGTGTTGCAACCACCGGTTGAGGCCAGGCAATACCTGTCCGTGCGCTACACCGACCGGCTCGACGCCGCCGGGGCCGTACGCTCTGTGGGCAGCAGGGGCGACCCCTACGACAACGCCGCCGCCGAGTCCCTCATCGGGCTCTACAAGACCGAGCTCATCCGCCGCCGCGGCCCGTGGAAGGGCCTCGACGATGTCGAGCTGGCCACCCTGGAGTACGTCGACTGGTTCAACCACCGCCGGCTGCACGGCGCCTGCGGCGACATCCCACCGGTCGAGTTCGAGGACCGATACTGCCGCTCGATCGCCGGCCTCACCGAGGACCTACCGGCAGAACCGAGCCTCCACTGAGCCCGGGGCGGTTCAGTCGGCCCGTGTGACGGGCAGTGCGCGACCACACCGCGGCCACAGCACTCCCTACTTATGTCTGTCTCTGCCCCAAGGTCGCGATATGACCGACCCCGGAATCACGACAAGGCCATCGCCGCCGCCGTGGCTGGCGCATGACCGAGGTGCCACCCGGCTGGTTCCTCGACCTGCTCGCCGTATTGGAACTGACGGACCGTTGAAGCAGCGGCACCCTCGGGTCGAGAAGGGTAGCCGGGGACAGCCCCAGGGCGCCCCCGCTCGCTCGAGCAGCCGACCGAACGGGGCTGGCTGTCGCGTCAGCCACGAAGCAGGTGGAAGACCACCGTCAGTCGACGGAGAGGCAACAATCCGTCCAGTCACCTCAATCGCGTTTACCGAACGGCTTGCCACGGTGGGCGTCGCACCCAGCGTCGGCAGCGTCGGTGACGCGCTGAGCAACGCCCTGGCCGAGTTCCAGCGGCCTGTTGAGACCGAAACTCATCCGCCGCCGCGGACCCTGGAAGACCGTTGACGACGTCGAGCTGGTACCTCAAGGTCCGCGTATCAGACGGTTCCCTCCGCTGCCTGAATATGGGAAAATCTGTGCGCACTTTAACGAGGAGATGAGATGCGGACCAGCCGCGCTATCGGACGCGAGTCTGCGGCGAGTCCACGAGAGGCCCAGCGCCGCGAGCCTGTCGCGAAACCTCCCACGGTCGAGCATGTGTTGGCACTTCAGCGCCGGGCGGGCAACGCGGCCGTCAACCGTCTTCTCGGCGCCGGTCACGACCGCACGGTGCGACGGCTGCAGCGAGATGACAAGGAGCGTGAAGCTGAACGCGCGTATTACGAGTCGACACGCCAGGTTCGCCTCGAGGGCGCGGCTGAAGTGAACGATGCGTGGTGGCGAGCGAATCTCTCCGGAGGAGATGCTTCTCAGATAGACGCCTTCTGGCGTGGCGGACGCAAGGCGGCCCTGATCCAAGCGATCTCGACACCAGACCATGGTTTGGGGAAGCGTCAGGTTCTCCGAATCTGGACGCTCTATTGGGCTGACAAGTACAACCTTGTGAACAACTTCGTTGACAATATGGGTGGCTGCGCACGCCATGTCCCGGACGACAAATGCAGTGAGTACCAACGGCAATACAGTCAAGCGGCGGCCATGGTGAGTGCCGTCGTCGACGTCCACCACATCCTGTCGGCAGCCGAACAGCATAAGAAGAGCCTGACTCTCGATCAGATCAACGAATACGCGAGCGATGCCCTCCGACTTCGGGGAATCATGGTGCTTGTTGCCGGCGTTGCGGGTGGGCTGCGCCAGTCCTTCAGGGCACCGCCGAGGAGTCGCGCCGCCTCACAAGGTTTTGGGGGCGGGAAATCGAAGACGGGCGACGAGCCCGTGACGAGGGCGGCCCCGCCCCGCGCCACGGCGCGCGACGAGCCGGCCACCACGGCGACGACGGCCTCGCCGATGAAGCAGCTCCCCGCGAAGTCCGCCTCGGACCGGCCCGCGCCGGCCTCGGCCGACCCGGTGGCCAAGCAGGAGGGGGTTGTCGTCCGCCGCCAGGAAAAGGTGAGCGACGCCACGCGAGCAGTGCGCGAGGCTCATCGCCGCGTGGAGCAGTCGGAGCGCGCTGTCGCGACCGGCCGGCAGCGGTACGCGGACGCCCGGGCCGAGGCGGAGCGCGCGCAGAAGGCGACCGAGCAGGCGCAAGCCAGGGCCGAGGGCGCCAAGCGCGGTTCCGACCCGGCGAAGCAGGCCACGCAGGCCCGCAACGACGCCAAGAAGGCCGCGAGCGCCGAGGCGAGGGCAATAAGGTCGCTGGACAAGGCGGAAGGCGAGCTTCGCGACGCCCGCAAGGCGCAGGCCAAGGCCACGCTGCGGGCCAAGACCGCACGCAATGACCTCAAGCGATCGCGGGCCGAGCTCGAGCGTAAGCGCGCTGGCGACTCGACGTGGGAACCGCCGCTGAAGGTCGTCCGCGACCCGCGGACGGTCACGGGCCCGGCGGGCGGAAAGCTCACGGACCGCGGCTACGAGGGCCGCCTAGCCGACGACCCGCCGCTCGGCATGCAACGCAACAAGCTGTTCGACCAGAACGACAGCAACCTCCAGCGAATGCTCGACGGCCGCCCGCCGATCGGCCGCGACGGCGAGCCGCTCAACCTCCACCACCGGACACGCGGGCCGATGTCGCGGCTGGACGAGTACTCGGCCACCGAGCATCGCCAACTGCGGCTGCACGAGGCCGGCCTGGACAGCCAGATCGACCGCACGCTTTTCGGCGAGCAGCGGGCGCGCTACTGGGTGACGAGAGCCCGGAGCCTCCTGAACCTGAAGTGACAAGCGAGCCGCCAAGCCCCACGGCCAGCAGATCGACGCCGGTCGCGGGCGGACTTGGAGATGCCGGTGTCCGCGCCCAGCGCCCGCACCAGGTCATCGACCTTCCGCGTGGAGACGCCGTGCAGATAGGCCTCCATCACCACCGCGAACAGCGCCTGGTCGATCCGCCGGCGGCTCCAGCAGCGAGGGGAAGAACGAGCCGGCGCTCAGCTTCGGGATCCGCAGCTCCAGATCTCCGGCCGTGGTGGTCAGGGTTCGTGGTCGGGAGCCGTTGCGCTGGGCGGTGCGGGACTCGGTGCGCTCGTGCGGACCGGCGCCGATCACCGCGGTCAGCTCGGCCTCGATCAACGCCTGGTACAGCGTCTCGGTGGCGGCACGGATGCGGTCGTCGACGTCGGCGGCTTTCAGTGCCTCCAGGAGCTCGAGCAGGGCAGACTGGTCCAGGGCCATCGCGTGGCCTTTCTCTGAGTGAACCTTGGCGGGAACACACAGAAGATCCACGCGGTGGCCCCTCGCACGCCAGCACTTCGCCGACGAGCTCAGGACCTCCGACCAGCTACACCACGTCCTGGGACGTCACCCGACCGTACCTAGACAAGGACCCACCTGAAACAGCAAGCCAGCGTGATCTGGACGAAGAGACATGTGCAGCCGGAGAGCCCTACACCGGCTGCTGGGCATTCGTGGCGCGGGGCCGCGCCAGTTCCGGTTCCGTCCACGAAGGTGAGCAGCCGTCCCTCGAGCGCCGTCGCGAACTGGAGCGGGAGCCGCAGGTACGGATGCCCGGGAGGCAGGGCCAGGACCTCGGCCCCGGACGCGTGCCCCGATGCCGCAGCGCCGGAACAGGTCCAGGTGCCCGCGCCCGGCCTCGGCATCCCCCAGCGCCGGAACGCCTCGTGGATGAGCGAGATGAGTTGGTGGAGGGCCGGCGCGGGCGTGTTGAGTGCCAGCTTCCCCAGTCGGGGTCGGCATCGGCGACGTCCCCGCCGGTACACCGACACCGTGGTGACCCTGGAGAAGCCGATCGGGGGCCACGGCAGTCAGCGGGAGCGTCGCGGCGTCCAAGACGCGACACGGCTGCCGCGAGGCGGCCGCCCCCACGGGCGCTGTCCTACTCCGCGGCAAGGCAGAGCCAACTGCGGCCAGCAACGAGTTCGGGCCAGGGCTCCGGGTGGGGATCAGGCCTTCGACCACTCCTCCGCCGCAGGTCGTTCCCTCGGTGCCGGAGTTGGTTCGGCGCGCTTCGAGCCGTCCACAACTGCTACCGCGGCCTTGGCCGTCAGGCCGTTCTCATCCAGATACTCCTTCAGCACCGCGACCGCATCGAGATGATGTGGGAGTTTGCGATTGAGGTGGTGCCAGGCCTTCGGTACGACTGAACGCTCCAGTCCACGACGTGAGTTCAGGCCGCCGAACCAGTCCCGTGAACCCATGAATTGCTTGACGTGCTTGAACTGATCCGGGAAGTCGACGACCGCCCCCAACGTCACGACGTGCAACGAGTCGAAGAGAGGGTGACTGTCGCCGTCGAGGTCGCGGACGAACTGCTCCATCGCGTAGTCGAGCATGAGACTCCCCTTGCTGTGCCCCACCACCAGGTTCAGGTTCTTGGGACGGGCCACGAGGATGTCGAGGATGGTCGCCACGTCCGGCCCCGGGCGGGCGCTGAGGCTGACCGCTTGCGGGTTTCGTCCTACCGCTGCCGCCGGCAGCACGCCCCCCAGCACGCTTCTCGAGGTCTCCACCACTTGTTCGACCCGCATGCGCGTTCTGTCTGCGGCTCCGAACAGGAACCAGCCGCCCAGAGCCTCCGCGACCAGATCGGTGAGCCCGTAACCGGTCACCACGCCGGCGACGTCGCAATCCATCGCGTCGGCGACGTTGCGCGCCAGCGCGACCGTGCCCACGACCGAGCTGCCGACCCCGGCCACGGCCAGCGCCCGGATCTGGTCACCTTCGACGTGCATGAAGCGCAGGGCACTCCGGTAGTGCCGGATCCTTCCTCTGCCGCTGGGTGGCACGACCACGATGCTGCCCTCGCGGTCGTTCAACGGGGACAGCTGCCCCTGCTCCTCGGCCGTCAGGCTCCCGACGTCGTAGAAGATGCTGTCGGCGAGCGCGTTGCGGGTCCTGACCGAGAGGTACGGGACATCCACCGCGAGACTCGTCAGGGGATCCTTGGCTTCCATCGTCAGCGTCACACCTCTCGCGCAGGGGTCTTGTCGTCGTGAATGGCTCGTCTACTCGCGAGTTCCCCGTCGCCGTACCGGCTCAGGCACCATTGCAGTCAGTGCCATGGCGCCAGACCTGGATCGCTGTGGCGAGGCAGTTGTGCGTCGATCGATGAACTCGACATCCACCGCCCTTCTCGGCAGGGAGGAGGCGCGCAGTCCGCACCTGGCATGAGACGTGGAGCAGCTGAGGGAGACTGCACTGTCCCTCCGAACGCCTGACCGACCCGTTGCGCTCCTCCGGGCGATCTGGCCCGAAGCTGGAGGACGGACGAGAACTGGTGACGGCGGCGACCTCCGGTGATCAGCCAGGCAGTCATGGACGGCAGACCCCTGGGAAGGGCGCCTTCCGATGTCGAGGCCCATCGTCGGCAGTTCGCGTCACCCATCCGTCACGAACGCGTAGGCGGGCGCGTCACCGCCATCTCACGTGGACCGATGAGAGGTCGCGCGGTTCAACCGCACGCCCGCCACCGTGTCGACCTACTCGCACCTCTGGCCGAGCGCCGGGCCCGCACGCGGGCCACCGCACAGGCCCTACTCACGGAATCGTGCGGACTGGACGTGGACCGGGGCCACTGAGCAATCCGCTGAGCTCCGGCGCTAGGGCCGGTCACACGTTGAAGCGGAACTCCACGACGTCGCCGTCCTGCATGACGGTATGTACAGGAGTTCCAAGTGCAACTACACGACGTCTCTACCTGTCATGACGTGGCGCTGACGCGCCTAGCAAATCGCCCGATCAAAGAAGCGACCCACAAGGAATACTTAGCTACTCTCAGAGCTCTGCACCTGTCAGACCTTCCGTTTGATTCCGTCACGGTAGCCATGCTGACCACCCGGTTGCAGCGCGTCCTCAGCCCCAATACACGGCGGAAGCACGCAATCAATCTCAGGGCTTGCCTTGGTATTCCTGTCCCCTGCCCCAGACCTACACGGCGGGAATACGACCTCCCTAGCCTTGATCTTCTTAGAAAGTTGATCGAGGAAAGCTCTTACCGCATGTGGGGATATGCCATGTTGCTAGCAGGACTTCGACTAGGCGAAGCCTGCACGAATCAACCAGTTAAGGGAAACGTCATCACCGTGGACAGGCAACGCCTGCCCGACGGCACGATCAGCACACCCAAGACCGCCGGCCCGGTGGTAGTACCTCAGTGGTTCGCAGACGAGTACCGAAGCCATGACTTCACCAGAGCAGCCAACACGGTCTATGTCGGAATCCGCCGGGCAGGTCGGAAGGCTGCCATTGACTTGACACCACACGTTCTCCGCCACGCATTCGCTACCAGCTTGGTCAACGCGGGGTGCTCACCGGAGGTTCTGCGACGACAGATGAGACACCACGACGTATCGGTCAGCCTGGGTTTCTACGTCCACACCACGACCGGCGACATTGAGGGAGCGATGAGCCGGGCGTTCGGCTAGCCCAGCAAGTCCCTGTACGGCTCCCTGACGCCCTAAGAATCCCCCGGCCTGCCTCGGTGCGGGCCGGGGGATTCTTGCTTAGGCTCAGGGCATGTTGGAGTGGTGGGACTTCCTGTGGGCGCGGACCGCCGAGCAGTGGCAGGCAATTGGGTCGGTCGGCACGCTTGCCATCGCAACCCTTGCGGCGGCCGTCGCAGGCGTGCAGGCAAGGGAAGCCCGCCAGCTACGGATTGCACAGAGCATGCCTGAGATCGTAGTGGATTTCGAAACACAGTCCGTGTTGGTGGAAATCGCGATTTCCAATACGGGCCAGACCACGGCCAGCGACGTGAAGGTAGCCTTCGACCCTCCACTGGAGTCCACGCTGATCGAATCTGGACGAACAAAGATGCTCACGTCCAAGTTGCTGACCGAGGGCATTGAGACCATGCCGCCGGGCAAGAAGTATCGATTGATGTTCGAACACGCCCCAGATCGCTACAAGCGGGACGACCTGCCTCGCACGTACACCGCGACCGCTACCTACCGCGACACGAGGAACAAGCGGCACGCGGCCACCTATGTTCTTGATTTCGATACGTACTACGGCTACAACCAGGTCACCCTCTACGACATTCACGACGCCGCCAAAGCGCTGAAAGAAATGCAATCCCTCATGAAGAAGTGGGCGGAGTTCGGCCAGGGTGGCCTCAGAGTGTTCAGCCGGGACGGCGACGCCAAGGACCGGCGTATGCGGGAAGAGTTTGAAGAGATGAGGCGAGACGAAGGAGCCGGCGAGAGCGAGGCTGAGGATTCATCGAGCGCAGAATCAAGCTTCGTCGGTCAGATAATCACCAGGGTCGTCCGGCGCTTCGGCGGGCGAAACAACGACTGAGTGTCACTGTCATCGATGGGAACGACCCGTTCACGGTCTAGCGATGGGCACCAGTCGGGGAAGGGGCGAGAAGCTGTGGACAGCGACAGTGCCGGGAACCTCGCACTGACACACTAGTGCCGTGTCGAAGGTCTGGGATTCCAGGATGACGTTGACGCTGACCTGCCCGCACTGTGGCCGGGTGCCGATGACCGAGGTAGGCCGCACGCCCCTACCAGGCATCCACGGAGGCCCCGAGACGGTCTTGGCGACCTGCAACGGCTGTGGTCGACCGTCCGTCCACCGGCTGATCGGCAAGACAGACCGGCGTCTCTGGCCGTATGCCCGGATTTTGGACCGCGAGTCCTGAACGCCTGAGCGGGGTTCCGCCCCCTCAGAGTCCGCAGGAGCCGCCCGAAAATCGCGGACGGCAAGTCCCCAGGGAAGTTGATTTCCGGCCCTTGCCCTGGGGCTGGGGAAGCCTCATCATTGAATCAAATCTTATTCCGCCCGGCACCTGGTCGGTTGCATTTCAGTGGATATTCGTGTAGCATTAATGGCAACAGAGGCCACTGAGACCATGCAGGAGGGTTGCTCAAAGCATAGATTTCTTCTAGGGGTAGAAGAGTACAAGCAAAGAGTCCGCCGGGATGGTCCCCGGCGGACTCTTTTGTATTCCTAACCCCTATTGGAGAAGCGTAGTGAGCAAGAATTTGAATAGCAATGAACTGACAAACGCAATGCTGTGCGCGCACTTGTCAGGCAACGAAATCAAGGTGCTCCTCGCCTACGTCAGCAAGGGCGGCTGGAAGCACGGAACCGAGGTGTTCCTGCCAGAGTCGGTCCGGAAGGAATACGGCCTCGCGGACAGCACTGTTAAGCGAATGCGCAAGAATCTCGTAGCTAAGGGGTGGATGGTCCCGACCGGCAACAAGTCACACTTCGGCTGTGACATGTACCTCCTCAGGATTCCGACGGGGGTTCATCCTGAACCCTCTGCCCCGGTCAGCCTGGACCCCCCGGTGGTTCATTCTGACCCCTTGGGTAGTCCAGATCGATCTACAGAAGTAACTAAGGAACTAACTCAGGAACTATCAAAGTCAAGTAACGAAGAAGAGGACCAGGAGTCTAATCCACCAGAGGATGACTCTGGCTTAATTGGTAATGATCCTTCGAGTCCTAGATTCTCTGGTCTGATTCTTAATTCTGGGTCTTCAGAGCTGCCCGCAGGGAGGCCGGCCGACGAACGGGCGGTCGAACTGAAAAGGCAGTGTCGGACCTATCGACCCGACCTGACTGAGGGGGAGTTGGACAGGATGGTGTCCGGGATGCTGAACCGCGAGCGGCTAAGAGAGGTGCAGGACGAGGCCCGTAGGCGCCGCCAGGAGACGCAGGAGGCCGCAGAAAAGGAGCTGACCTGGTGAATACGTGGGAGGTTTTCTCAACTGATAGGGCGCCGCTGGGCTGACGTGTAGTACTGACAGCCGTCTATTGATACTCCGTTGGACGCTGTGCGATGCGCGGAGCGTACGGCAACACGAAACGGCTGGTGCTAACAGATTTCGTTGACGCCGAAGTTGAACGCGCGTGTCGCACAGCCGATACGGAGTTCACCTGGTCGGGTGCGATTCGGATAGTGCGACCATGCTTTGCTTAAGAATACGGTCGTTTAGATTAGATTTGACCCTATGGCTAAGCGTGTCAGCAGTCGGGTTCTGGCGTACGTTCGCGTCTCGACGGAAGAGCAACGGTCGTCCGGTTTGGGCCTTGCCGATCAGCGGGCCGTGATACAGCAGGCGGCTACTCAGCGCGGCTGGGCTGATGTCGAGTTCGTAAGCGACGAAGGCGTGAGCGCGAAGAACCTTGCCCGTCCTGGCATCGCTTGGGCGCTTGAAGAGCTGGCTGCTGGACGCGCCAGTGCCTTGGTGGTTAGCAAGCTGGATCGGCTGAGCCGGTCGCTGTTGGACTTTGCGAACCTCATGGACACGGCCAAGCGACAGGGCTGGGAGGTGGTGGCCCTTGACTTGGCTATCGACACGTCAACGCCAAGTGGCGCTCTCATGGCGAACGTCATGGCGAGCTTCGCCCAGTTCGAACGGCAGTTGATCGGCCAGCGGACGTCGGCAGCCCTCCAGGCTAAGAAGCTCGCTGGCGCACGGCTTGGGCGACCTCGCTCGCTTGCCCCGGTCATTCGGCAACGAATCGTTGCCGAGCGCGCAAGCGGAGGAACGCTCACGAGCATCGCCAGGGGCCTAAACGAGGATGCCATCCCCACGGCACGCGGTGGGCGAGCTTGGCACCCAGCAACTGTGGCAGCGGTCTTGCGCTCCGAGGCACTCGATGACGAGGCGCGGTTGGCATCGCGGGTCCCAGACATGATGGCCTCGTGAGCGAGTCGACGAGGTTGCCAGGGGGAACGCAGGAGGCACTCAACCGGTGGTGGGACGAGGAGCCGTCTGAGCGGTACTGGCTCGAAATCACTGATCGAGAGGACCTTGGCGCTGATCTTCATGCCCCGAAGCTGGATGATGCCGGACGGCCCTACTGGAGCTACAACCTCGTCACCGAGGTTCGGGCCGACGATGTGGTGCTGCACTGGCACAAGTCGATGCTCGGGTATCCCGCCATCGTGGGCTGGTCGGTCGCAACGGGGGTCCCGGAGGACAGCAGCATCGTCTGGCAGGCGCGAGGAAGTTTCGGTCGTCGTCATGGCCCGACGGGGCCTGAGCCTGCCTGGCGAATGCCGCTTCGTGACTACACGCCTCTCCTGTCTCCGATCGGGCAAGCGACCCTCAGGCGGGAGGAGGGGGCTGTGCGGACGGTTCACGACGACCTCGTCGGTCGGTTCCGAAGGCCCCTCTATTTCCCCTTTGCCCTGAGCGAGCGGCGGCCCGTGCGAACCGCTCAGGGATACCTCGTCAAGTTCCCGTCGGCGCTAGTGCAGGTCTTCGAGGAACTCGCGTCACTGCCGACCGCCACACCCAGGAGCCGGCCAAGTAGGACGACTCCCCGGCCAGTGCCGGGACGGGGCGGTGCTGGGTACCAGTCGGACTTCCGCGTTCGGAGCGCCATCGAGACGCATGCTGTTGACCGGGCCGTCGGCTACTTCGCGGAACTGGGCTATGAGGTGGAGAACGTAGGCGCCTTCGAGTCTTTCGACCTCTTGGTCAAGAAGGACTCAGAACTGCGACACGTCGAGGTCAAGGGGTCCTCGGGAGACGCCGTCACCGTTGAGCTGACCGATGGCGAAGTGCGCCACGCCCGTCGACATCAGCCAACTGACCTGTACGTCGTCGACGGCATCGCATGGAGACGCCAGCCCGATGGCTCAATAGCAACGAGTGGAGGAAATGACCGCGTGCTGCATGACTGGATGCCCGGCTCCGAGGATCTCTCTGCAACTCGCTATCGATACCGCCTCCCGGAGCACTCGTGAGTAGCAGGCGTTAGATCTATTGCCCCCCGTCAGGACCTGGCAGGGTCCGCATCCCAGCGTGGGGATGTTTTCGGGTGGGGGGACGAGCACGGCGCTCAACGCACCGACTCTCGGTGGGGCCACTCCGGTGGGGTGCAGGATGCAGTCGTGCCCTTCGTGCGTCGGACCGCCACCGGACCTGTCCCAGAGGACCCCGAGCAGCTCTACAGGCTCCTGGCCGAGAGCAACTCTGGTCCAGCCGCTCTGTGGGGCCACCAGCAGGACGTGGTTCGCTCCTGGCACCAGGAGCACGAGTCGAGGGCCGACGTCGCAATCGAGCTCCCCACAGGTGCCGGCAAGACTCTGGTCGGCGGCCTCCTGGGAGAGTTTCGGCGTCGGGTTGCAGGTGATCGAGTCGCCTACCTCTGCCCGACTCGGCAGCTTGCCAGGCAGACGGCTGCCCGCTTGACGGAGTACGGCATCCCAAACGTGCTCCTGATCGGTAAGGCAGTCGACTTCAACCAGGCGGACCGTGCGCGATATACGGGCGCGCAGGCCATCGCGGTGAGCGTCTATCACCACGTCTTCAACAGTAATCCGGCGCTGAATGACGCCCAGATGCTGGTTTTGGACGACGCCCACGCTGCGGAGCAGGCGGTAGCAGGGCCTTGGAGCCTCCGCATCGATCGGACCCACGAGGCTTACATGGACGTCTTGGCGCTCCTGCCGGGTGCACTCGACCCCCACATCCTGGACCGACTAAGGACCGACAGCCCGGATCGCCAATACCTGGCGCAGACGTACCTGGCCTCTCCAGTCGGCCTCGCTGCGGTTGCGTCCGAGCTGGAGGCCGCATTGGACACTGCGGCTTCCACGCGCCGGATGAGCAAAGACGCCCGCTATGCCTTGAAGCAGATGGCCGGGCGCCTAGACCGCTGTCTCGTCTACGTGTCTTACCGCTCGATCCTCTTCCGCCCACTGGTCACGCCGACGGCAGTCCACGCGGCCTTCGAACAGCCAGCTCGACGTCTGTATATGAGCGCCACACTCGGGGCGGGTGGCGAGCTCGAGCGCGCGTTTGGCCGGCGGAAGATCGCCCGCGTTCCGATCCCCAAGGGGTGGGATAAGCAAGGCACCGGGCGCAGGTTCTTCTGCTTCCCTGAGTTCTCTCCCGACCTGGCGGCCACGCCCTTGGCTGTCCCGGACTGGGTCCGGCGCACTGTCGCAATGCACGGGCGCAGCGTCGTTCTCACGCCTGACGAGCGGACCGCGCAGAACGTGGCGGCGCAGTTCATCCCTGAGGGGTTCCAGATCCTTCGTGGGGACGACGTCGAGGATGACCTGGAGGCGTTCACGACCAAGCCCCAAGCGTCCTTGCTCCTGGCGAACCGCTACGACGGCATCGACCTGCCGGATGAGGACTGTCGCCTGGTCGTGATCGCAGGCCTCCCGGCGCGTGGCGACCTTCAGGAGCGTTTCCTGTACGGATCCCTAGGCGCACTCGAAGTCCTGCAGGAGAGGATCCGTGCACGCTTCGTCCAAGGGGCAGGACGCGCGACCCGCAACGCCAAGGACTTCTCCACCGTCGTGGTCCTGGGCGGAGACCTGACGAACTACGTGAACAGACGCGAGGTCACGGAAGCACTTCAGCCAGAAGTGCAAGCCGAGCTGTCCTTCGGCTTCGCTAACAGCCTTGCGAACTCTTCGGAGCAACTCCTCGATGGAATACGCGAGTTCCTCGGGCAAACAGAGGCGTGGCATGGGGCCAACTCAGAGATCGTTGCGGAACGCGAGACTCGGAAGGTTCAGTCGCCCGCCGGAACCGTTCAGCTCGCTGCCGCCGCTCAGCACGAGGTATCAGCCTGGCAGGCTGCTTGGCAGGGAGAGTGGGATCGTGCCCTGGAGTCAGCGCGCGCCGTGCTTGACGCACTGAGCGGTGGACGGGACGTCCAGCGTTACGGCGCGTTGTGGAACTACCTTGCTGGATGCTGGGCGCTGCGCCTAGCGAGCGTGAACGGCGACGCGACACTTCAGGAAGCGGCTAGGGACTACTACCAGGCGGCTCGGGCCGGCGGGCGGGGCACGTCCTGGTTGGACCATCTGACCCTGGCTTCCGACATGCCTCCCAGCCTTGCAATCGACGCAGTCGACCCGGTGGACCGTATGGCTGCGGAAGGCATCCAGTCGTCTCTGCAGACGCTAGGCAAGCCCGCGAGGTTTGAGTCGGCGATCGTGGAGATGCATGCGGGGCTTTCGGGCCGTCCTCCGAAACCCTCTGAGAACGCCCTCGTGAGGCTTGGCGAGTTGGCTGGCGCGGAGAGCAAGGGGAACGGGGGAGCCACTGCTGCACCTGACGCAACCTGGCGCTTCGGAAACGTCTTGTGGGTGAGCTGGGAAGCTAAGAGTGACGCAGAACCGGAAGGTGAGCTGGGGCCGGAAGACGTGCGCCAAGCCGGAGCACACCTGCGATACATGTCTGCGGAGTCCGAAGAAGACATCCCGCTTGGTTCATTCGGACTCCTGATGACTCCCCAGGCGCGCGTGCATAAGGCCGCAAGGTCGGTCGCCGAGGACCACGTATTTCTAGTTAGGAGAGACGACGTCCTCGATCTGCTCGATGGATTGACGCGGGCGTGGCGATCCATCCGCTCTGGCAATGGGGACGTCGGATCTATCCTGTCCGCGTTGCATACCGAGGGCGTCTTGCCGTCGATGTGGGCGACGCGACTCCAGGCGGATCCTCTTGCAGCTGGAGCCGAGGAGTGGTCAAGTGACGGATAGTCGCACCAGTAGCGACTCTGCACGGGACGGGACCCTGGGCGAGTTCGTCGCGCGTGTGCGCGAGTTCAGCGATCAGCGGGACTGGGGTCAATTCCATGATCCCAAGAATCTGACCATGGCTCTGTCAGCGGAAGTCGGTGAGCTGGTGGCGATTTTCCAATGGCTCACCGCCGAGCAGGCTCGCGCCGTAAGCGGAGACGCCACGAGATGGCCGAAGGTCGAAGATGAGATAGCGGACGTTCTCATCTACCTGGTGAGGTTAGCCGACGTCCTTGGTGTCGACCTGCTCAACGTTGGGGCGGCGAAACTCAGCCGAAATGCCGAGCGGTACCCAGTTGAGCTGGCGCGAGGAACAGCGACGAAGTACGACGAGCTGTGAGACTCACCGACGATTGAGCTTCCAATCGATGGCACCTGGATCGGGAGCGGCTGCCAGATGACCGATGTCGGGCTTAGTCACTGTCGAAGCGATCGTCGTGGCTACTCGCCAAGCCATCGATGGTTCGAGACGTAAGAGGCCTCGGTCGAACGCTCGGTGGTGATTAGGGCACAGCGGTAACCCATTGGTCCACACGTCATCCGCGTACCCTTCATCGACGATATGCGCAGCATCCAGTAGGTCGGCTGTCGCGATATCACATGCGCCGCACAGGACTCCGTAAGCTCTAAGCACATCCGCCTTGAACCGCCGTTGATTTGGCCGGCTCCGCTGCTTCCTGAGCTCTGACGCACTGCGCTCGTCGGAAATGCTCAGCGGCCCCGGTGCTACCCCGGCGCCCGGAGAGGCTAGGAATCTCGGGGGGACGATGGCCCCGAATGCGGTCAGCGTGGCACTTAGGTCGGTCGGCATCCAGAGTGCCGGCGGCGGCGTTGTCAGAGCGGGCCAGCCATACGCCCCGGCCAACCGCGAGTAGGGCACCCCAGGACTGACGTCGAGCGGAAGCCCCAAGATCAGGGTGGCCGGAAACGTCTGAGCTCCCCCGCCGGTCCAGCGAATGCCCAAGGCTTCAAGAGTGGCCCCTTGGTCTTCTATGACCGCCAGCACCTCGTACAGGGAAGTGATCTCCTCCTGCCCTTGCTGTGCGCCGTCGGCGCGTGTGATGCGCGCGCCGAAGTCGCCCGCTTCGACCTTCTTTCGCCCGAGAAGGGCAGAGCCAGCCCGCAGGCCCCAGACATAGCCCGACGTCACCTGCGAAGGGTCGACGCCTCTACTGAGCAGCTCATCGCTGATTGGGTGGAAGCTTGTCTCGTGCGTGAGTCCCCGTGTCACGTTAGTTCGGGAGCCGCCGCCGTACGTGCTAAACCGAAAGACTCTATCCATCGAAATACTCCCCTACAGCCAAGTTGTTTCGCAGTGCACCGCGTTGACGCTCTCGTCGGCGCACGACCTATCTGGCCTATCGGCACCCAGATGGTGATCTGAAGTGGACTTTCCGTCTATCTCGGATACCTATGCCATGGCGGCTCGTCGAGCGGGATGAGGAGGTGGTCTGGGCAAGCTGCGGCCCCGAGGCCAACCGTCGCTGTCACACTGCTGGGATGACGACGACTCCCGATGTCCAGGCGTCACGGACTCGCCTGTCCAGGGCAGCAAGACAACTAAACGAATACCACAACCTGATTGAACAACACATGCGAGACGGCGAGCCGTACGCCGTGGAGGTTGAGAACCCGCACCCCCTAACCGGTGAAGGGCATGTGTACCTGAAGCTCAAACCGCTAGGGCACGAGATACCCGCCGTGCTAGCGGACTTCCTTAGCAGCCTGCGCATTGCGCTGGACTACAGCGTCCGCGCCCTGGCCGAGCTTTCGGGCACCGCTCCTACGCCTAGCCATCAGTTCCCTATCGAGACTGACAGAAAGACTCTCTTCTCTAGACACCTGACACCAGACGGGGCGGCCAGGCCGAAAGGCTGGCTGCAGGGCCTAACCCACGGGCTAGGGGTCATCGAGTCAAATCAACCGTTTAATCTTGCGCCCGACGACCCACGGGCTGACCCTCTGGCGCTACTGCAGCGTTTCTCGAACACCGCCAAGCACCGTGAGCCGATCACGCATTACATCATCAGCCACGGGCGCAGCACGCTCGAGATCGAGCCGAAGCAAAATCTGCTCCCCGCCACACTTGATTTCGCCGGCCTGGCCTTCGCCCGAGGCGAACGCGCACACGCCTGCACCTTTCGCTACACCTACCCATTCCCCGACAACGTACGTGCTCAGGTCGGCCTCAATCTTGAAGTGCTGATCGTTGACCCAGAGCTTGAACGCAAGCACCCGCGCGGCGCCTTGACTGAGTTGTCAACGTTGGACTCCATGTATCACCGAGTCGCGACGATCATCAACCTTATAGCCAGCGTGACGATCTGACTAAGCATGCCCGGCAGGGTGGCGCCCGTCACCCAGCCGTGCAATCAGTCCTATCGGCGCAGCGCCCAGATCGCCATCAGCCCAGGATGTATCCGTCAGGCCGTTCAAACCCTTCGGGTCGCTCCGTGAGGGTTCCATCTAATGACCGCTCCCACCGGACACCGGCTGTGTCCGTGAATGCGATCGCTACTCCCAGGTCCCCGGCCTCCCAACCCTCGGGGTCAGCTTTCCAGCTCTTGGTTCCATCCGGATTGTCTTGAAGAGTTTTGATGGGGCCATTTGTGTAGGGATGGTTCCAGGATAAGTCGATGCTCTTGGTGGCGACTCGCTCCTCATTGATAAAGTTGCTGACTCGCGCGTCTACAGTGGGAGCCTGCATCGGCGGCACCACCTGTCGACCAATGAAGTCGTTATGATTGTTCGGGCTTATGAAGGTAATGACCACGTCATAGACGGGGTTACGGCTAGCGTTGTACACCCACACCAGATAGCGGCCATGCTGGTCCCGGTCCAGCCACGTAGTCACGTGAGACGCCTGCTCCTGCCTTTGTTCTTTGCGCCGCTCATGGGCTTCCGCTTCCAGCGCGTGCGCCTCTGAGCGAGCAATGGTGACTTGCTGGTAGGTGAATCGGCTCGCAAAGCCAGCAGCGATAAGCGCCCCGGTTGTCGCCACGGAGGCGACCCAGTCTGGGAAGCTTCCCCAGTCAACGCTACCCAACAGGTCCCCACTTCCCTGGCCGCAGATAGGAGACGCAAAGTCTACGACTGGCGATGCGTCACAAGCACTTCTTCGACACTCGCCCGGTCGCGGTCGTGAACCATTTCGAAGCCTGTTCCACAGTTGTCGCATTCGACACTATCGCCGAAGAAGCCAGTGACAACGCCACAGTCAAGGCAGCGAACTCCCCATGTTCCGCAGGTGTCGCATGAACCGGCATCAACGGTTTCACCTGTTTCTTGGGGCCACTCACGCCAGCCGATGTCACCCGTGTAACAGTTGTCGTTCGGGCAATCTCCGAAGCCAGTGAACTCCGTCAGAGTAGTTGACCACTCCGGCGGCTTCGGCGTTGCACCGACAAGCTCTTTCAATACGATCCGCGGCTGAATGGCATTCTCGGCACGGGCGACCGCAGGCTCACTGGTTCCGTTGATCGAGTACAGCACGCCCCTGTCGACACCTAAGTCGAGCAGCTTGCCCGCGAATTCATCTACCTTACCTATGCCCAAGCGGTTGGCGTAGTGCTTGCATTCAATAGCAATGGACATTTGCTGGCCACCGATACTGCCGGACACTAAAACGTCCACCTGCCGCTCGGTTCCGCTGATCTTCCCCGTAATCCGTGCGTCGTGCTCGACGTCGGCATCGGGGTCCATTTTCCTGATCAGCTCTGTAACGCTCAGCTCAAACGCTCGCCACTGTGGGTCCGTGGGCACTACCACGGCGACTTCGTCATCGGTGCTCTGAGCCTTAGCGTCGCTGCCCTCTGTCACGCGACGATGCTGCCTCACAGCGTTCGGCCCGTCACGTCGCCATGCCCGCCCAGCCAGGGACCTGCCAAGAGCCTTCACAGCAGGTCCGGATACCGCAGCGCGTACCCTTGCCCCGTCCAGCGGCGTACGGAATGCAGTTCCCCGTTCAACTCCTGATGAGCGTGACCGCAATCACACGTTGAAACGGAACTCCACGACGTCGCCGTCCTGCATGACGTAGTCCTTGCCCTCCACGCGCACCCAGCCGCGGGACTTGGCCTCCTGCATGGACCCGGCCTCCACGAGCTGGTCGAAGGACACGATCTCGGCCTTGATGAAGCCGCGCTGGAAGTCGGTGTGGATGACGCCGGCCGCCTGCGGCGCGGTCGCGCCGATCGGGATCGTCCAGGCGCGGGACTCCTTGGGCCCGGCGGTCAGGTAGGTCTGCAGGCCGAGGGTGGCGAAGCCGATGCGGGCCAGCTGGTGCAGGCCGGGCTCGTCCTGGCCGATGCCGGCCAGCAGCTCGGCGGCCTCGTCCTCGGGCAGCTCGGCGAGCTCGGCCTCGATCTTGGCGTCCATGAGGATCGCCTCGGCCGGCGCGACCAGGGCGCGCAGCTCCGCGATGAGCGCGTCGTTGGCCAGCTCCTCCTCGTCCACGTTGAACACGTAGAGGAACGGCTTCGTCGTCAGCAGGGTCAGCTCGCGCAGCGGTTCCGGGTCGACGCCGGCGGCGAACAGCGTCCGGCCCTCGTCGAGCACCTTCTGCGCGTCGAGGGCAGCGGCCAGCAGAGCCGCCCGCTCCTTGTCCTTCCGGGACTCCTTCTCCAGCCGCGGGATCGCCTTCTCCAGCGTCTGCATGTCGGCGAGGACGAGCTCGGTGTTGATCGTCTCGATGTCGTCGGCCGGGTTGACCTTGCCCTCGACGTGCACCACGTCCGGGTCGGTGAACACGCGGATGACCTGACAGATCGCGTCGCTCTCGCGGATGTTGGCCAGGAACTTGTTCCCGAGCCCGGCCCCCTCGGACGCGCCGCGCACGATGCCGGCGATGTCCACGAACGACACCGTCGCCGGGATGGTCTTCTGCGAACCGAAGATCTCCGCCAGCCTGTGGAGGCGAGGGTCCGGGACGCCGACCACGCCGACGTTGGGCTCGATGGTGGCGAACGGGTAGTTCGCGGCCAGGACGTCGTTCTTGGTCAACGCGTTGAACAGGGTCGACTTGCCGACGTTGGGAAGCCCGACGATGCCGATGGTGAGACTCACGGGAGTCCAGGGTACGGCCCCGGACGGCCCCCTACTCCAGCGCGCACGAGCCCCGCCACGCCGGACCCGACACGGTCCGGGCGACGGTCGTCCCCGCGGTTAGGGTCGATCCCATGCAAGCCCGGGGAGACGAGCTGGTGCGTCTGGTGCTCCAGCAGGCCAACAGCATCCACGTGCGGTCCATGTACAGCATCGACGACGAGCGGCAGCGGGCCGCCCTGCGCCGCACGGCCGACTTCATCGAGCAGCACATGCCCACCGCCCTGTCGTTCAGCGGCGACTCCCCGCTCGAGGCGAAGTACAAGCTGCTCGACCACTCGGTCGACCTGGCACCGGCAGACGGGCTCGTCCTGGAGTTCGGGGTGGCCACCGGCGACACCCTGCGCCGGATCACGGCGAAGCGGTCCCCGGCGCACGGGTTCGACTCGTTCGAGGGCCTCCCCGAGGACTGGCGGACCGGCTTCGCGAAGGGCGCATTCGCCCAGCACGTGCCCGACGTCCCCGGCGCCACCATGCACGTCGGCTGGTTCGAGGAAACCCTCCCCGGCTTCTTCGCCGAGCACTCCGGCCCGATCGCCTTCGCGCACATGGACGCCGACCTCTACAGCTCGACGGTCACCATCCTCCGCGAGGGCGAGGACCGGTTCGTCGCGGGCACGATCCTGCTCTTCGACGAGTACTTCAACTTCCCCGGCTGGGAACACCACGAGCACAAGGCGTTCATGAAGTTCATCGACCGCACCGGCCACGAGTTCGAGTACCTCGCCTACAACAGCCTCCACGAGCAGGTGCTGGTCCGGCTGACCAGCTGACCGGCCCGGCCTTCAGTCGAGCTCCTTGACCATCCGGGCCCGCGTCAGCGTCTCGCGGTCCAGCGTCACGCTCTCCACCTCGACCCGCCGGTACCCCAGCCGCTCGAACACCGGCGCCGCCCGCCACGACGCGTGCGTCACGAGAGCCGGCAGGCCCGCCGCCCGCGCGGCGGCCTCGACCGCGGTCAGCAGCGCCCGCGCCACCCCCCGCCCACCGGCCGACGGCGCCACGAACAGCTGGTCCACCTCGCCGGGCACCAGCCCGTCGACCGCCGCCGGTGCGACCGAGGCGAACCCGGCCACCACACCGTCCACCTCCGCCACCAGCACCGTGGTCGTCTCCACGAACCGCGCGTGCGCTGCCTCCGACCGCCGGGCCGCCCACACCGCCAGCTGGGCCGGCGTGTAGTGCCCGGCGGCCGACTCCTCGATCGCGGCCCGGCTCACCGCGGCCAGCACGGCCGCATCCGCCGGCCGCGCGGCCCGGACGACGACGGTCACGCGGTCCCGGGCCCCGGCAGCAGCCCGCGCTCGACGGCGACCATCACCGCCCGGGTGCGGTCGTCCACCCCGAGCTTGGCGAACACCCGCAGCAGGTGGGTCTTCACCGTCGCCTCGCCGATGAACAGCTCCCGGCCGATGTCGGCGTTGGTCAGCCCGCGCGCCACCCCGGCCAGCACCTCGAGCTCCCGCGCGGTCGGCGCCTCCGCGGCCGGCGCCCGCAGGTGCGACACCAGCCGCGCGGCCACCGGCGGCGCCAGCACCGTCTCCCCGCGCGCCGCGGCCCGGACGGCGTCGGCCAGCTGCGGCAGCGGCGCGTCCTTGAGCAGGTAGCCGGTCGCCCCGGCGGCGACGGCCCGCACGATGTCGGCGTCGGTGTCGTAGGTGGTCAGCACCAGCACGCGGACGCCGGGGTGCGCGGCGCCGATCCGCTCCGTCGCGGTCACGCCGTCCATCCGCGGCATCCGCAGGTCCATGAGGACGACGTCCGGCCGCTCCGCCGCCACCAGCGCGAGCGCCTGCAGCCCGTCGCCGGCCTCCCCCACGACCGTGAGGTCCTCCTGCGCGTCGAGCCAGCCCACCAGCCCGCCGCGCACCACCGGGTGGTCGTCCACCACCAGCACCCTGATGGTCACGAGCCCGGCACCCGCACCGTCACCCGCGTCCCCGCCCCGGGCGACGACGCGACGTCCATCGAGCCGCCGACCTGCGCCACCCGGCCGCGCAGCCCCTCCAGCCCGGCGCCGTGCGCCGCGGCCGGGTCGAACCCCACGCCGTCGTCCTCCACGTGCACCGACACCTGCCCGGCGACCCGCGACAGGCGGACCACCACCGCCGACGCCGCCGCGTGCCGCCGCACGTTGGTCAGCGCCTCCTGGGCCCCGCGCAGCAGCACGACCTCCTCGTCCCGCCGCAGGGACGCCCCCTCCCCCAGCGCCGCGACGTCGACCCGTACCGCCAGGCCCGTCTCCCGCGCGAACCGGTCCGCCAGCTTCTCCAGGGCCTCCACGAGGGTCGAGCCGTCCAGGCCCACCGGCCGGAACGCGGCGACCACCGCCCGCGCCTCGGCCAGGTTGTCGCGGGCGACCTCCTCGATCAGCGCCAACCGCTCCCGCGCGGCGACCGGGTCGGCCGACAGCTGGGCGGCCGCGGTCTGTGCCAGCACCACGATGCTGGTGTAGCCCTGCGCGAGGGTGTCGTGGACCTCGCTGGCCAGCCGCTCGCGCTCGGCGAGCACTCCCCGCTCGCGCTCGGCGGCGGCCAGCGACGCGCGCGTCCGCTCCAACTCGCGGATCAGCAGCGCCCGCTGCCGGCTCTGCTCCAGCACGCGGAAGACCCACAGACCCATCGCGAGGCTGAAGACCAGGCCCACGAGGGTCTGCGCGGGACCGGAGATCGGCTCGTCGCCGCGCGACCAGGCGACGAACGGGCCGATCGTGCTCGCCGCGGCCAGGGCGACCGTCCAGAGCATGCCCCGAGGCACCGACTCGGACAGGAACCACACCTGCGCATAGCCGAGGAACAGCAGGAACAGCAGCGACGGCTCCTGCGCGGCCAGCACGCCGAACACCAGGACCAGGACCGCCAGGTAGGCGGTCGCCCGGCGCTGGTCGCGGCTGGTGAGGGCCGGCGCGCCGAGCAACGCATAGGCGACCGCGAGCACACCGAGCGCGGCCAGCAGCGCGGGCTTCGAGCCGTCCACCGGCGAGAGCCCGATGGTGACCACCGCGACCGCCAGCAGCAGCACGAAGACCACGTGCAGACCGACGACCGTGATCCGCCACCCGCGCTCGGACAGCGGCGGGCCGCCGTCGTCCTCCTCGTGCGGAGGATCGACGGCGGCCCGGGGCCCGACGAAGGGGGTCATCCGTCGGCCCGGCGCCAGCGGAACGTGCGCACGCACACCACGGCACCGATGATCACCCATGCACCCAGCACCAGGGCGATCCGGCCGTGCTCCCAGCTGCCGGCCGCCTCGGCCACGGCCGCCTGCTCGGGCAGGAACGCCGAGCGCATGCCCTGGGTCATCCACTTCAGCGGGAAGACCGCGGCCACCTGCTGCATCCAGCCGGGCAGCTCGCCGAAGGCGAAGAACACCCCGGAGAAGAACTGCAGGACGATCGCGAACGCCGAGATGCCGGTGGTCACCGACGTCGCGCTGCCCCGCAGGGCGGAGACCGCGATGCCCAGCACCGTGCCGGCCAGGGCGCCCAGGACCGCGACCCAGCCGAAGGTCAGCCAGTGCGCCAGGTCCACCGGCATCGGCACGTCGTAGCCGTACCGGGCGACCGGCAGCAGGAGCGCGAGCTGGGCCGCCGTGGTCACCAGCACCTGCCCCGCCTTGCCGCCGAAGTAGGCCACCGGCGGCGTGCCCAGCAGCTGCAGCCGCTCCAGCTGACCGGTCTCGCGCTCGGTCACGATCGACGTGCCGACCGCCTGGAAGCTGCTCAGCATGATGCCGGTCGCCGCGATGCCCGCCAGGAAGTACTGCGGGAACGGCACGTCTCCGGGCAGCACGTCACCGCCGAGCACCGCGCCGAAGATCACCATCATCACGACCGGGTAGGCGAACGAGAACACCACTTGCTGCCGCTCACGGGAGAAGAGCCGCAGCTCCAGGCCGATCCGCGCCCACGTGACGGCCAGGGTGGACGGCGTCGAACGGACGGTCGACGGGGTCAGGACGGCGGTCATCGGAGCGACTCCTCGGCTCGGGTGGGGACGGCGCCGACGAGCTGGAGGTAGACGTCCTCCAGGCCGGGCCGGGTGACGGTGAGGCCGGGGACCTCGTCCCGGGTGTGCGCGGCGAGCAGGTCGCGCAGCACCGCGGACGGGTTCTCGGTGCCGACCTCGCGGCGGGCGCCCGCCTCGAGCCAGCTGACGGTCGCCCGGCGCCGCAGGTCGGCGCCGAGCTCGGCCGGCGGAGCGACGTCCACCAGCCGGCCGTCGGCGATCACGCCGACGCGGTCGGCGAGCTCGGCGGCCTCGTCGAGGTAGTGCGTGGTGAGCAGCACCGTGGCACCCCCGGCCCGCAGCCCGCAGACGAGCTCCCAGAACTGCCGGCGGGCCACCGGGTCCATGCCGGTGGTGGGCTCGTCGAGGAAGACCACCTCCGGGCGCCCCTGGACACCCAGGGCCACCGCCAGTCGACGGCGCTGCCCGCCGGACAGCGCCGACACGCGGGTGCCGGCCTTCTCCTCCAGACCCGTGACGGCGAGCAGCTCACCGGTCGGCCGGGGCGCCGTGTGGTAGCGGGCGAAGTGGTCGAGAGCCTCGCGGACGGTGAGGGCCTGGCCGGCCGACTCGGCCTGGCTCACCACCCCGATCCGGGCGCGCCAGCCGCGGCTGCCGGCGGCGGGGTCCACGCCGAGCACGGACACGGTCCCCTCGTCGCGGCGCCGGACTCCTTCCAGGATCTCGATGGTCGTCGTCTTGCCGGCGCCGTTGGGGCCGAGCAGCGCGAAGCACTCGCCCGGCCGGACGTCGAGGTCGAGCCCGTCGACGACGGCCTTGCCGCCGTAGCGCTTGACCAGCCCGCGCACGCGCACGGCCGGTGGGTCCTCGGTCGCCGTCCCGATGCGGGAGGGCGCCGGCTGGGTCGCTGTCATGACACGACCCTCGCCGGGCGGCGGTCGCGCCGGGACCGCCGAACCGCTGGTCCGCCGTCCACCGGTCGGTGGACGGGCGGGGTCGACCGACCGGGTCGCTCACCGGCTCAGCGTCTGCCACCGCCGGACGCTCAGCGCCGCGAACAGCGCGGTGAGCGCGACCGGCCAGACGACGGCCAGCAGCAGCGCGTGCTCGGTGGCCCAGCCGCCTCCGGCGTCCCCCGGCTGGCCGAACAGGTCCCGGACGGCGGTGACCGTGGCCGCCAGCGGGTTCCACTCGGCGACCGTCCCCAGCCACCCGGGCATCGTCGACGCGGGGACGAAGGCGTTCGACAGGATGGCGAACGGCCACACCAGGATCTGCACCGCCGTCACCGTCGCCGGGTCCCGGGTCAGCAGGCCGAGGTGGACGCCCATCCAGAGGAAGGCCAGCCGCAGCAGGAGGAGCAGCCCGACGGCGGCCAGCAGCTCGGCTCCGCCGCCCGGGCGCCAGCCGATCGCGAACGCCGCCGCCACCAGCATCGCCAGGCCGAGCACCGAGGAGCCCAGGTCGGCCCGGTCGCCGGCGAGGAGCTCGGCGCCTACGACCCGGAGCAGTCGTTCGAGTTCGGGCTGGCACGGCTGCTCGACGGGATCGGCGTCCTCGTCGGCGGGGGGCTGTCTGGCGGGGCCGCGGCGACCTAGCCTTGCCGGGGTGGCCGCCAACGAGCTGCAGCACCTGGTGCAGCGACGACTGCTGGAACTGTGCGAGACCGCCGAGGACGCCTCGCGCCGGTCCCGCTGGGCCGTCGCCCCCGAGACCATCGCCCGCATCGCGCACGGCCGGCACTCCGGGATGGTCAGCGAGCGGCTGGCGGCGGCGCTGGCGCTGGCGATCGACGTGCCGGAGAACCGGGTCCGGCGGGCGGTCGGGCTGCCGCTGGTGCACGACGTCCGGGCCGACGTCCACACCGGCCCGCACCTGCGGGTGGTGGGGGACGACGGCCGGCCCCGGTAGGGCGACGGCGACGTCCGAAAACCGCCAGTCACCCCTCACCCGCGACTGCCATGCTCGCTCCATGACGCGGTCCCTCGACCCCGAGCGCTGCTACCGGGCGGTCACCAGCCGCGACGCCCGGTTCGACGGCTGGTTCTTCACCGCGGTCGCCACCACCGGCATCTACTGCCGCCCCTCCTGCCCGGCGCGCACCCCGCTGGCCCGCAACGTCTCCTTCTTCTCCACCGCGGCCGCTGCCCAGGGCGCCGGCTACCGCGCCTGCCGCCGCTGCCGGCCCGACGCCGTGCCCGGCTCCCCAGAGTGGGACGTGCGCGCCGACGTCGTGGCCCGGGCGATGCGGCTGATCGGCGACGGCGAGGTGGAGCGCTCCGGCATCCCGGGGCTGGCCGCCCGGCTCGGCTACTCCGAGCGGCAGCTGCACCGGCTGCTCGTCGCCGAGCTCGGCGTCGGCCCGCTCGCCCTCGCCCGCGCCCGGCGCGCCCAGACCGCGCGGCTGCTCATCGAGACCACCGGGCTGCCGCTGGCCGACGTCGCCTTCGCCGCCGGGTTCGCCAGCATCCGGCAGTTCAACGACACCGTGCGCGAGGTCTTCGCGACCACCCCGACGGAACTGCGCCGCACCGCCCCGGGAGCGCCTGCCGGCGCACCGGGCGAGCTCACCCTGCGGCTGGCCGCCCGCGCCCCCTACGACGCGGCCGAGGTGCTGTTCTTCCTCGGCGCGCACGCCGTCCCCGGCCTCGAGGAGTGGGACGGGACGACGTTCGCCCGCGTGCTCGACCTGCCGCACGGGCCCGCCGTCGTCCGGCTCTCCCCCGCGGCCGACGGCGGCCCGGCGGTCACCGCCCGGCTGCGGCTCACCGGGCTGCGCGATCTCGGGGTGGCGGTGGCCCGCTGCCGGCGGCTGCTCGACCTCGACGCCGACCCCGCCGCGGTCGACGACGTCCTGTCCGCCGACCCGGCCCTCGCCCGGGTGGTGGCCGGCGCGCCCGGTCGCCGGGTCCCCGCCTCCCCCGACGCCGACGAGCTCGCCGTGCGGGCGGTCCTCGGCCAGCAGGTGTCCGTGGCCGGCGCCCGCACGCTGACCGCCCGGCTGCTCACCGCGGCCGGCACGCCGCTGCCCGAGCCGGTCGGCACGCTCACCCACGCCTTCCCCCGCGCGGCCGCGCTGGCCGGCGCCGACCTGACCGCGGTCGGGCTGACCGGGTCCCGCCGGCGCACGGTGCACGCCCTCGCCGCGGCCCTCGCCGACGGCTCGGTGCCCCTGGACGCCGGCGCCGACCGCGAGGAGGCGACCCGGGCGCTGCGCGCGGTGCCGGGCATCGGCCCGTGGACGGCGGCGCTGGTCGCGCTGCGCGGGCTCGCCGACCCCGATGTGTGGCTGCCCGGCGACCTCGCCGTCCGCCGCGCACTGGCCGCGGTCGGCAGCTCCGACGCCGACGCCGCGACCCGGTGGCGGCCCTGGCGCTCCTACGCCGTCGTGCACCTGTGGGCGCTCGCCGTCCCCAGCCTCTTCACCCGCAGCCCCCTCTCCGATCGGAGCGCCTCATGACCCCGCCGCCCGCCCGGTTCGCCACCACGGTCACCCCACCCGGGCCGTTCACCGTCGTGGTCACCCGGGAGCACGACGGCCGCGACGTCGTCCTCGCCAGCGGCTGGACCGACGACGTCGCCGCCCTCCTGCCCCTCGTGCACCGCTCGCTGCGGCCGACCTGGGTCGAGGAGACCGACCGGCTGCCCGTGCTCGACGCCGTGGACGCCTTCGTCTCCGGTGCGGTCGCCGCCATCGACGACGTCGAGGTCCGGCAGCGGTCCGGGCCGTTCCTCGAGGACGCCTGGGAGGTGCTGCGCACCGTCCCGGCCGGGGAACCGGACACCTACGCGGCGTTCGCGGCGCGGTGCGGGCGGCCGGCGGCGGTGCGGGCGGCGGCCAACGCCTGCGCCCGCAACGCGGCGGCGCTGTTCATCCCCTGCCACCGGGTGCTCGGCTCCGACGGCGGGCTGGGCGGCTTCCGCTGGGGGACGCCGGTGAAGCGCTGGCTGCTCGACCACGAGGCGGCGCACGCCCCCGTCGCCGCCTGAACTGAGGCATAGGAAGCATTACCCACGTCCCCCGGCACCTGACGTGGGTATTGCTTCCTATGCCTCGTGATCCGCGGGGCTCCACGGAACTGTCGGACCCGTCCGGCAGGCTCCGCGCCGTGCACGCCGCCTCCCTGCTCACCGGTCTCCTCCTCGGCGCCCTGCTGGCCACCGCGGTCACGCTCGGTGTCGTCGCGCTGGTCGCCCGGCGCCGGCCGGCCGAGGAGGGGCTGGAGCCGCTGCACGAGTCCCTCGACCACATGCACCGGCTGCTCGCCGGCATGGAGCGGGCCCGCGCCACCGCGCACGGTGAGCTCCGGGAGCAGATGGGCACCGTGGGCCAGGCGTCGTCGATGCTGCGGCAGGAGACCGCCGCGCTGGTGACGGCGCTGCGCACCCCGCACGTGCGGGGGCGCTGGGGCGAGGTGCAGCTGCGGCGGGTCGTCGAGGTGGCCGGCCTGCTCGAGCACTGCGACTTCGTCGAGCAGCCGAGCAGCACCAACGACGCCGGCGCCGGCGTCCGGCCCGACCTCGTCGTCACCCTGGCCGACGGGCGCCAGGTGATCGTCGACGCGAAGGTGCCCTTCACCGGGTACATCGAGGCGGTCCAGGCCGAGGACGTCGCGGTCCGCACCGAGCGGGTCGCCGCGCACGCCCGCCAGCTGCGCACCCACGTCGACGCGCTCGCCGCCCGCCGCTACCCGACGGCGTTCCGCCCCGCGGCGCCGTTCACCGTCCTGTTCGTCCCCTCCGACGGGTTCCTCACCACCGCGCTGGAGGCGGAGCCCGGGCTGCTCGAGTACGGATTCGCCCGCGACATCGTCCTGGCCACCCCCAGCACGCTGCTCGCGCTGCTGCGCACGGTCGCCTACTCCTGGCGGCAGGAGCGGCTGGCCCGCGACGCCGACCAGGTGCTGGAGGTCGGCCGCCGGCTGCACGCCCGTCTGACCACGCTGTCGGGTCACCTCACCCGGCTGGGATCGGCGCTGAGCTCGGCGACGGCCCGCTACAACGAGACGGTCGGCTCCTACGAGAGCTCCGTGCTGGTCGCCGCGCGCCGCTTCGACGACCTGGGCGTGGCCGAGACCCCGGTGCCGGAACCCCAGCCGGTGGAGGCGACGGTCCGCACCCTGCGACCGGCCGAGCTGCCGCCGCCCGCCCCGGGGATCCCGGCCGTCGATCACGAGCGCGACGGCACGACCGGCTGACCCGGAGCGGCCGCGGTCGCCCCAGGCACCCCTGCAGCACCGGTTCGTCACAGCCGCACCGGCCGTTCCGCGGGGTGCTCGATCGGGGCGGAGGTTTTGGCACTTCTGCACACCCTGGATCGGTGCCGTCCTCACGCGCCAGCACGGTCGGCGTAGCTACCGTCGTCTTCGACAGCGGGCCTCTTCCGGGAGGTCCACGGCGAGGAGACGGGGAGGTGCGCCATGGCCTCGGCGAGCACGGCCGACACCTGGCGGGAGACCGGAGCACGCCGGGAACGGCGCTCCAACCCCCGGTCGCCCCGCCCGGAGGCGGCCGACGGTCCGCGCATCGCCCGCCCGCCGGTGCCCCCGCGCCCGGCGCCGCGGATGCGGTCCACCGACATCCCGCCGCTGCCCGAGCACCTGATCCGCGCCGGACGCGCGCGGGCCGCGGACGACGAGCTCTCCTCGACCCGCCCGCCGGTCGCCCGTGCACCGATGCCGCCCCGGCCGGCGCCGGCCCGCGCCGCCGCGGCCGTCCGTCCGGTCGAGCGCAGCATCCCGGTGGAGCTCGACGATGCCCTGGAGGACAGTCGACCGGTGGAGTACGACCGTCGGGCGGATGGCCGCGACTCCGCCGACGGCCGGCGCCGACGTGCCCGTCCGGCCGAGGCGCGCGCCGCCGGCCGGGGTGCCCCGCAGCCCGAGCAGGGCAAGCTGCGCGGCTGGGCCGCGGTCACGGTGGTCCTGCTCGTCACCCTCGCCGGCACCGCCGCGGACCTCTACCTCGGCGGCGGGCTGGGCTTCATCTCGCTGGTCGCGCTGACCGCCTCGAGCGTCCTGGCCACGCTGCTGGTCCGCCGCAGCGACCTGGTGAGCACCGTCATCGCCCCGCCCCTGGTGTTCATCGTCTCCGGCGTCGCCGCCAGCACGGTGCTCTCGACGTTCAACCTCGCGGCGGTCGCCACGCTGCTCATCCGTGGCTTCCCGGCGATGGCGATCGCGACCGGCGCCTCCCTGGCGCTCGCGCTCGTCCGCTGGGCCGCCCGCCGCTGAGCCGCCGGGGAGTCACTCCCCCCGCGGAGCCGTCCCGCCGGTCACCGCGATGTGCTTGCCCGTGTCGACGTAGTGCCGGAAGCGGGTCACCCGCCCGGCGTCGTCGAACGTCCAGAGGTGCAGCTCCTCGTCCTCGAGCCGCGTGCCGTCCGGCAGCCGCGCCGCCAGGCTGATCTCCCCGACGACCTGCCGGCCGTTCCCGATCAGGTCGAGGACCTCGAACCGCTCCATCGTCCAGGACCCGACCACCTGGAAGAACGCGGCGACCTCGGCCGGCCCGCGCCGCGGCACCATGTGCGCCACACCGGCGCGCTGCGCCGAGTTGTCCGCCCAGTCCTCCCAGTGGACGTCGTCGGCGAGGGCGCCGAGGATCGCCGGCACGTCCCCCCGGCCGAACGCGGCGTAGATGCCGGCGACGGTCGCGGCGTTGTCCGTCGCGGTCGCCGAGCCGGTGGTGGCCTGGCTGCTGGTCATGGCTATCCCCTCCCGGGCGAGCGACGACACTGCGGGGGCATCGTGGCGCTGCCGGGTGGGGACGGCGAGGGTCCTAGGACCCGCCGGAGCCGCCCGGCTCAGGCGGGGTCGGCGGCCGGCTCGCCCCGGCGGACCCGCAGCTCGTGCGGCAACGCGAAGACCAGCCTCTCCTCGGCGGCCTTGACCGTCCCGACGTCGGGATAGCCGCGCTCGGCCAGGAAGTCGAGCACCTCGCCGACCAGGACCTCCGGCACCGAGGCGCCGCTGGTCACCCCGACGGTCGCCACGCCATCGAGCCAGGCGGGGTCGATCTCGGAGGCGAAGTCGACCAGGTGCGCGGCGCGGGCGCCGGCCTCCAGCGCCACCTCCACCAGGCGCACCGAGTTCGACGAGTTCGTCGAGCCGACGACGATCACCAGGTCGCACTGGCCGGCCATCTGCTTGACCGCCTGCTGCCGGTTCTGCGTGGCGTAGCAGATGTCGTCGCTGGGCGGGGACTGCAGGCCGGGGAACCGGGTCTTGAGCCGGTCGACGGTCGCCAGGGTCTCGTCGACCGACAGCGTGGTCTGCGACAGCCAGACGACCTTCTCGGGGTCGCGCACCTGCACGCGGTCGACGTCCTCGGCGCCGTCCACGAGCTGGATGTGCGCCGGAGCCTCGCCGGCGGTGCCCTCGACCTCCTCGTGGCCGCGGTGGCCGATGAGGAGGATGTCGTAGTCCTCCTTGGCGAACCGCTTGGCCTCCTGGTGCACCTTGCTCACCAGCGGGCAGGTCGCGTCGATGGTCTTCAGCTGCCGGTTCGCCGCCTCCTCGTGCACCGCCGGGGAGACCCCGTGGGCGCTGAAGACGACGACCGAGCCCTCCGGCACCTCGTCGGTCTCGTCGACGAAGACCGCCCCGCGCCGCTCCAGGGTGGCGACGACGTGCTTGTTGTGGACGATCTGCTTGCGGACGTACACCGGGGCGCCGTGGATCTCCAGTGCCCGCTCGACCGCGACCACCGCCCGGTCCACGCCGGCGCAGTAGCCCCGGGGGTCGGCGAGCAGGACGCGTCCGCGCGGGTCAGCCATGCCTCCCATCGTAGGTGGGCGCCGGCCCGCACCCCCGGGACGAGACGTGGGCCACGTCCGGGTGGAGCGGCACCCGACAGGGGTGTCGCGGACGGCGTTCTGGGGCAGGGTGAGGCCCATGTCGCGTGAGATCCCCCAGGCCATCCGGGCCGTGGCCGGCCTGACCGCCACCGTGCTCGACGAGGTCCTCCGGCTGCCGCGGACCCTGCCGGGGCTGCCGGTGCGGGTCATCGGCCTCGCCATGCAGGCCACGATGAAACTGCAGCAGCACTACACCGGCCTGGTGGCCCGCGGGGACGAGGTGTTCACCGGGCTGCGCGGCGAGCAGGAACCCGGGCTGGCGACCTTCGACGAGGACCTCCCGGCCTCGGCCAACGGCAACGGCCTGCGCACCTCGGCCTTCGACCGGGCGGCCGACGTCGTCCCCGACGAGGAGGTCGCCGAGGAGGTCGCCGCGCTCATCGACGACGAGGTCTCCGGGCTGCCGCCGGAGCCGGCGCCCGAGGAGGTCGTCGAGGCGCTGCAGGACATCACCGACGAGGTCACCGCCGCCGACCTGCGGCTCGTCGAGCCCGGGCTGACCACCGAGGACGCCCTGGAGACCGCCCTGCTCGAGGCCGACGGCGCCCCCGACAGCGCCCTGGTCGACGGCGGCACCGCCGATGCCGGGCTCGTCGACGCCGACGACATCGCGGAGTCCCCCGCCCCGGTCACCGAGGCCGACGCCGCACCGGGTGAGGACGTCGCCGCCGACGTCGCCACCGACATCGACGTCCTCACCCCGGACGGCGGCATCGCGACGGTCGAGGGCACGGTGACCGACGAGGGCGTGGCCGCGCCCGAGACGCCCGAGACCGGTCCCGGGGCCGGAACCACCGGGGCCGCGCACGTGGTGACCGACCATGAGGCACGGGTCGACGAGGCCCTCGGCAGCGAGGCGAGCGACGCGGACAGCCGGCCCGGCACAGGCGTCGCCGAGGCGACCCCCGGCGCCGGGACGACCAGCTGGGGCGACGAGGTCGTCACCCCCGGCGGCGAACGGGTGGACGACGCCCTCGGCGGCGCGGACGGCGAGGACGGTGGGGACGGTGGGGACCGCGCGCCCGCCGGGGACGCCGGGAGCGACACCGTGGTGGCCACCGACGAGAGCGGCACCCCGGTGGCCGAGGCGACCGGCGGCGGGGACGGCGGGGAGCCGGGCGCGGCACCGGTCGACGGTTACGACAGCATGACCATCGCCCAGCTGCGTGGCCGGCTGCGCGGCTACCAGCCGGTGACGGTGCGCGACCTGCTCTCCTACGAGGAGGCGACGCGGGCCCGCCCGCAGTACCTCACGATGCTCCGCAACCGCCTGGAGAAGATCGAGCAGGAGCAGGCGGGCTGACGGGGACGTCGCACCGGTTTGGCAGTCTCGGGGCATGACCGCCCCCTCGAGCCCGGAAGCCCCCTGGCCGGTCCGCACGGTGGCCCGCAAGGTGGCCGAGTGGATCGGCCGGCTGGGTGAGGTGTGGGTCGAGGGGCAGGTCGCCCAGCTGTCCCGGCGGGGCGCGGCCACCGTCTTCCTCACCCTGCGCGACCCGGCCGCCGACCTCTCGGTGCCGGTGACCTGCGCCCGCGACGTCGCCGACCGGCCCGGGCTGGAGCTCACCGAGGGCGCCCGGGTGATCGTGCGGGCCCGGCCGGACTACTACATCGCGCGCGGCTCCTTCTCCCTGCGCGCCACGGAGATCCGCGCCGTCGGCCTCGGTGAGCTGCTGGCCCGCATCGAGCGGATCCGCAGGCTGCTGGCCGCGGAGGGGCTGTTCGACCCGGCCCGCAAGCGGCCCCTGCCGTTCGCCCCCTCCGTGGTCGGGGTGGTCACCGGGCGGGACAGCGCCGCCGAGCGGGACGTGCTGGTCACCGCGCGCCGCCGCTGGCCGGCCGTCCGCTTCGCCGTCCACCACAGCCTCGTGCAGGGGCCGAGCGCCGCGGCGTCGGTGATCGACGGGCTGCGCCGGCTGGACGCCGACCCGGCCGTCGAGGTCATCGTCATCGCGCGCGGCGGCGGCTCGGTCGAGGACCTGCTGCCCTTCTCCGACGAGGGCCTGGTGCGCGCGATCGCCGTCTGCCGCACCCCCGTCGTCACCGCCGTCGGGCACGAGACCGACACGACGCTGGTCGACCACGCCGCCGACGTCCGTGCGGCCACGCCCACCGACGCCGCGCACCGGGTGGTGCCCGAGATCGGCGAGCAGCGCCGGCTGGTCGACGGCCTGCGCGCCCGCGCCCGTCACCTGCTCTCCGCCCGGCTGGAGCAGCAGGAGCGCTGGCTGGAGAGCGTCCGCAGCCGGCCGGTGCTGGCCTCGCCCGACCGGTTGCTGCACGGCCGCGAGGAGGACGTGCAGCAGCTGCGCACCCGCGCCCGGCGCACGCTCACCCACCGGCTGGAGGGGGCCGAGCGCGACCTCGAGCACGCCCGCGCTCGGGTGGCCGCCCTCTCCCCCGCCGCGACGCTGGAGCGCGGGTACGCCGTCGTGCAGCGGGCCGACGGCGCCCTGGTCCGCGACCCCGCCGAGGTCGCCGACGACGAGCGGCTCTCGGTGCGGGTGGCGGGCGGCCGGCTGCCCGTCCGCGTCGCCAGGGAGGATGGCCAGCCATGAGCGAGACCCCCGCCGAGCCCACGACCACCTACGAGCAGGCCCGCGAGGAGCTCGCCGACGTGGTCCGCCGGCTCGAGGCCGGCGGGCTGACCCTCGAGGAGTCGCTCACCCTGTGGGAGCGCGGCGAGCACCTGGCCGAGCTGTGCCAGCACTGGCTCGACCGGGCCCGGGAACGGCTGTCGGCGGCCGCCCCGGCCGAGGACCGCGACCGCGGCTGAGCCGGCGGGCTCAGGCCGACTGCCGCGTGCCCGGCCCCACCGCCAGGCCGGCTGCGGCGAGCGCCGCGAGCAACCGGTCGGCGGTCTCGGCGGGGTCGGTGACGCCGGCCAGCGACCGCACGAGCAGGTCGCGCACCGTGGGCCCGGGTTCCGGCCGCCGCGCCGGGATGCGCGTGACCATCCCGCAGGCGCACGACCCACCCGCGGGCGGTGGCCGGTGGTCGCCGCCGCTGCAGGCGCGTCCGATCATCGCCAGGCTCCTCGCAGGCCGGGGCCGTCACGGGTGCCGTGCTCGGCCGGGGCGCTCAGCGTCGCCCCGCCCGGAGGCCGGCGCCCGCCGACGCACCGCTGCGCACCGGACGGACACCAGGTCGTGATCTCCGTCATGCGATCGCAACGGAGGCGGGCCGGGTCAGCCGGTGTAGGGCTCCACCGCGCCCGCCACGGTCTCCAGCTCGTCGTCCACCGCCGAGCCGGTGACCAGCACGGTGACCCCGTCGGCCTCGCGCCACAGCGCCGTCTCCCCGCGCTGGGTCGTGCCGCGCGTCCACGTCTCCCCGTCGAGGTCGACCGTGCCCTCCTCCTCCGCACCGCCGAGGACGCCGGTGACCGCGTCGACCCGGGCGTCGTCGCTGACCACGAAGCCGGCGAACTCCTCCGCCGGCGTGAGGTAGCCGATCTCGAGGGTGACCGGGTCGCCCGCCTCGGCCTGGCCGGCGTCGGTCCGGGCGCTGGTCGGCTGGTAGCCGTCGGGCAGCGCGGTCGGCACGACCAGCGGATAGGAGGCGCGGGCGGCGGCCAGCTGCACGGTGCTGGTCGGGTCGATCCCGCGGACGGGCTCCACCGCCGACTGCCGGAAACTCACCCAGGCGACGATCAGCAGGCAGATGAGCACCAGCGGGGCCAGCGACCGGATCATGTTGGCCGCGCTCATCCGGTTCGCCCGCTGGACCGCGGGCGAGGAGGGCGGCGTCGGGGCCGACTCCTGGGGGCGCTGGCTCGTCGGGCCGGGTCCGGTCATACCCCTAGGATCGCAGCACCACTCCCCAGCCCCGCCGCCCCGCGCCCGCGCGGCCCCGCCGGCCGCCCCGCCGGCCGGGTACGACCGTCGGGTGGCGCACCACCGACCGGTGGTCGAACCAGGAGGTCCCGTGTCCCTGCCCCTCCCCGAAGGCCCCACCCGCGCGGGGAGCAGCTTCCGCTCCGACCGCCCCGCCCCCGACCGGAACCTGGCGCTCGAGCTGGTGCGCGTCACCGAGGCCGCGGCGATGGCGGCCGGCCGCTGGGTGGGCCGCGGGGACAAGAACGGCGGTGACGGCGCGGCGGTCGACGCGATGCGCGCGCTCATCGGCACGGTGAGCATGAACGGCGTCGTGGTCATCGGCGAGGGCGAGAAGGACGAGGCGCCGATGCTCTACAACGGCGAGCAGGTCGGCGACGGCAAGGGTCCCGAGTGCGACGTGGCGGTCGACCCGATCGACGGCACCACGCTGATGGCCAAGGGCATGCCGAACGCGATCGCGGTGATGGCGGTGGCCGACCGCGGGGCCATGTACGACCCGTCGGCGGTCTTCTACATGGAGAAGCTGGCCACCGGCCCGGCCGCGGCCGACGTCGTCGACATCACCGTCCCGGTCGCGGAGAACATCCAGCGGGTGGCGAAGGCCAAGAGGTCCGCGGCCGAGGACGTCACCGTCTGCATCCTGGACCGCCCCCGGCACGAGCAGCTGGTGCACGAGGTCCGCGAGGCCGGTGCGCGGATCAAGTTCATCACCGACGGCGACGTCGCCGGCGCGATCGCCGCCGCCCGCGAGGGCACCGGCGTCGACCTGCTGCTCGGCATCGGCGGCACCCCGGAGGGGATCATCGCCGCCTGCGCGCTCAAGTGCATGGGCGGGGCGCTGCAGGGCCGGCTGTGGCCCAAGGACGACGACGAGCGGCAGAAGGCGCTCGACGCCGGCCACGACCTCGACCGGGTGCTGCACATCGACGACCTGGTCCGCGGTGACGTCTTCTTCGTGGCCACCGGCATCACCGACGGCGAGCTGCTGCGTGGCGTCCAGTACCGGGCCGGCGGCTGCACCACGCAGTCCCTGGTGATGCGGTCGCGCTCGGGCACCATCCGGTCGATCGAGAGCCTGCACTCGCTGCAGAAGCTGCGCCACTACTCCGCGGTGCCCTTCGACCGCACCGACTGAGGAGGACCTCCCCACAGGGAGGCCGCCGTCAGGCGGGCGGAGCCGGCGGGACGGGCGGCGGCGGGGGCACCGGCGGGACGGGCGGCGGCGGGGGCACCGGCGGGATGGGCGGCGGCGGGGGCGGTGCCAGGTGCCGCTGGGCCAGCCGGTCCATGACCGCCCGCCAGCGGCTCGGCGACTCGCCCGGCGCCAGGCTGCGGAGCTTGAGGTCGCCGAAGACCGCCCGTGCCCGGACGAACACGCGGGGCGTGCCGGCCACCCGCGGCACGGGCGCCAGCTGGGTCTTCTTGTCGCCGAACACCGTCCAGCCCTGCAGCTCGGCGTCGACCCCCTCGGCGACGATCACGTCGACGTCCCCGAAGACCGTGCCGAGCACCAGCTCGATCCGGTCGGCGTCGGTGCGCAGGTTGCGCAGGTCCAGCCGCACGTCGCCGAACACCGTCGACACCTCTCGGGGCACGTCCGCCGTCCCCTCGAGCTTCACGTCCCCGAACACCGACGTCAGGGACCGGGGCACCCGGGTGCCGACGATCTCCACCGGCGGCGGCGCGTCGACCGGCAGGTCGGCGACGACCGTGTCGAGGTCCGCCCGGGTGACCGCGGCGTAGGCGACCTCCACCCGCTCGCCGAACTCGTGCAGGTCGATCCGGCCCTCGCTCAGCGCCTTCTGCAGCCGGGTGACGGTCACCTCGCGGTCGGCGTCCGAGACGCGGACGTCGTTCGGGCGGGCAGGATCGGCGTCGGTGCTCACAGCGCCCGACCGTATCGAGCGCGGGTGCCGGCCGGAACGGTCCGGGCGCCTGCGCGCGAGAGTCAGGACGGGTAGAGCTCGACGCAGGTGGTCTCGGTGGGCTCGTTCCGGCCACCACAGGTGAGGCCGTAGTCCGCGTAGGGCGCCAGCGCGGGATCGTCCTCGAGCGCCGCCAGCCGGAGGATGTCGCAGTAGGCCACGATGCCCTGCTCGCAGCCGTCGGCCACGGCCTGGACGTCGGTGTCGCCGATCCCGGTCGGGGCGGGCGTGGCCGGCGGCAGGTCCGCGGGGATCGCGCCGGCGTCGCCCTGACCCGGTGCGTACCGCTCCTGGCAGCCGCCCGCGACCGGCTCGTTGCGGCCGCCGCAGGTCTCGCCGTAGCTCTCGTACTCGGAGCCGATCTCGCTGTCGAAGTAGAGCGTGTCGCAGGCCGCCCAGTCGGCCTCGAAGCAGGCGTCCGCCAGACCGTCGAGGACCGGGTCGTCGCCGAGCGCGCCCGGCGGCTGCCCCGCCGGCACCTCGTCGCCCTCGTCCGACGGCGAGGCGGACGTGGACGACGCCGACGGGGACGGGGACGGGGACGTCGACGGCGCCGCGGACGACGTGGCCGCGGTCGTCTCCCGCGCCGTCGTGGGGTCGTCGTCGCCGCCGAGCAGGAGGAACAGCCCGACGCCGACGGCGGCCAGGACGACGACCGCGGCGATGACGAGCGCGATCAGCTTGCCGCGCTTGCTGCCACCGGCGGGCGGCCCCGCCGGGCCACCCGGACCGCCGTAACCCGGACCCCCGTAACCGGGGCCGCCGTAGCCCGGACCCCCGTAGCCGGGACCGGGCTGGCCGTAGCCCGGACCCGGGTAGCCCGGACCGCCGTAGCCGGGCTGGCCGTAGGGCGGCGGCCCCGGCGCCTGCTGTCCGTAGGCCGGCTGGCCGTAGGGCTGCTGGCCGTAGGGCGGCTGCCCGAACTGGCGGGTCGGGTCGTAGCCGGGCTGCCCCGGGGCCTGCTGGCCGTACGGAGGCGGACCCGGCGGCGGGCCGTACCCGGGCTGCTGCCCGAAGTGCGGCTGCTCGAACTGGCGGGTGTCCTGACGCTCGCCCGGGGGCGGCGGGGGCAGCTGCCCGGGCTGGATCTGCCGCGTACTGCCGCCCGGGGAGCCGAGCTGCTGCGTCACGTCGTCCTCGCCCGGCGTGCTCCAGACCGGCGCACCGGGCTCCTGACCGGCCCCGCCGGGCCGGTCGGGCGGAGCCGTGGCCGGCTGACCGAGATCCTGGGTCGGCTCGTCCGGGTCCGGCTCGTCCTTCCGCCAGCCCCTCGGCTCGGGCTGCTGGCCCGCGGGCCCCTGGCTCCCCTGCGGCGGGTACGGCGGCTGCGACATCCTGGGGAGCTCCTCGGGTACGGGGCCGGCGGTCGGCATGGTAGGTGTCACCCGGTGCCACGACCAGGGACCACGGCCCGCCGCGGAGCCGGTTCCCCGCCGGAGTGGTCCGGGCCGGGACCTGCGCGGCATCTAGGGTCCTGGGACGGAGCACTGTCTTACACACCACCGGGAGCGCAGCGTGGCCCCACAGCAGGACGGCGCAGGGCAGGACGGCACCGAGTTCCGCATCGAGCACGACTCCATGGGCGAGGTGCGGGTCCCCGCCTGGGCGAAGTGGCGGGCGCAGACGCAGCGCGCCGTCGAGAACTTCCCCATCTCCGGCACGCCCATCGAGCGCGAGCTGATCGGCGCCCTGGCCGCCATCAAGGGTGCGGCCGCGGCCGTCAACGCCTCGCTGGGCGTGCTCCCGCAGGAGGTCGCCGACTCGATCGGCACCGCCGCCGGCGCCGTCGCCCGCGGCGAGTGGGACCAGCACTTCCCCATCGACGTCTTCCAGACCGGCTCGGGGACGTCGAGCAACATGAACACCAACGAGGTCATCGCCACCCTGGCCACCGAGGCCCTCGGCTCGCCGGTGCACCCCAACGACCACGTCAACGCCTCGCAGTCGTCCAACGACGTCTTCCCGTCGGCGATCCACGTGGCCGCGACCGGCGCGATCGTGCGCGACCTCATCCCGGCGCTGCAGCACCTCGAGGCCTCGCTCTCCCGCAAGGCCGAGGAGTTCGCCGAGGTGGTCAAGAGCGGCCGCACCCACCTCATGGACGCCACCCCGGTCACCCTCGGCCAGGAGTTCGGCGGGTACGCCGCGGCGGTCCGCTACGGCATCGAGCGACTGCAGTCCTCCCTGCCGCGGATCGGCGAGCTGCCCCTGGGCGGCACCGCGGTCGGCACCGGCATCAACACCCCGCCCGGCTTCGCCGCGGCGATCATCGAGAAGCTCGCCGGCGAGCTGGACCTGCCGCTCACCGAGGCGCGGGACCACTTCGAGGCGCAGAGCTCGCGGGACGCGCTCGTCGAGGGGTCGGGCCAGCTGCGGACGATCGCCGTCGGCCTGGTGAAGATCGCCAACGACCTGCGCTGGATGGGCTCGGGCCCGCGCACCGGCCTGGGCGAGATCTTCCTGCCCGACCTGCAGCCCGGGAGCTCGATCATGCCGGGCAAGGTGAACCCGGTGCTCCCCGAGGCGACCATCCAGGTGGCCGCGCAGGTCATCGGCAACGACGCCGCGGTGGCGTTCGCCGGCACGACCGGCAACTTCGAGCTCAACGTGACGCTGCCGTTGATGGCGCGCAACGTGCTGGAGTCGATCCGGCTGCTGTCCAACGTCAGCCGGCTGCTCGCCGACCGCTGCGTCGACGGCATCACGGCCAACGTCGAGCGCTGCCGCGAGCTGGCCGAGTCCTCGCCGTCGATCGTCACGCCGCTCAACAAGTACATCGGCTACGAGGAGGCCGCCAAGGTCGCCAAGCAGTCGCTCGCCGAGCAGAAGACCATCCGCCAGGTCGTCGTGGAGCGCGGCTACGTGGAGCAGGGAAAGCTCACCGAGGCCCAGCTCGACGAGGCGCTCGACGTCCTCTCGATGACCCATCCGTGACCCGTCGGCGGACGGGGACGGCGCGCTCCCGGCGGCCGTCCCCGCCGTCGCGGCGGGGGTCGGGCCGCGCGCTCGGCAGAAGCTGAGTAGCGTCCACTGCTGATGAGCGAGACAGCGAGCGCACCCGCGGCCGGCAACTCCGACGTACAGCTGCGCTACCCCGGTGGAGAACTGCCCCTGCGTGTGGTGCCGGCCACCGAGGGGTCCGACGGCCTCGACACGAGCAAGCTCCTGGCCACGACCGGCCAGGTGGCCCTCGACATCGGCTTCGTGAACACCGCGTCGTGCACCTCGGCGATCACCTACATCGACGGTGACGCCGGGATCCTGCGCTACCGCGGTTACCCGATCGACCAGCTCGCCGGGAAGTCCAGCTTCCTCGAGGTCAGCTACCTGCTGATCTACGGCGAGCTGCCCACCGCCGACCAGCTGGGCGAGTTCGACTCCCGCCTGCGCCGGCACACGCTGGTGCACGAGGACCTCAAGCAGTTCTTCAAGGGCTTCCCGCGCGACGCGCACCCGATGCCGGTGCTCTCGTCGGCGGTCAGCGCCCTGTCGACCTTCTACCAGGACTCGCTGGACCCGTTCGATCCCCAGCACGTCGAGATCTCCACGCTGCGGCTGCTGGCCAAGCTGCCGACCCTGGCGGCGTACGCGTACAAGAAGTCGGTCGGCCAGCCGTTCCTGTACCCGGACAACTCCCTGGGCCTGGTCGAGAACTTCCTGCGGATGACCTTCGGCTTCCCCGCCGAGCCCTACGAGGTCGACCCCGAGGTCGCCGCGGCGCTGGACATGCTGTTCGTCCTGCACGCCGATCACGAGCAGAACTGCTCGACGTCCACCGTGCGGCTGGTCGGCTCCTCGCACGCGAACCTCTTCGCGTCGGTGTCGGCCGGCATCAACGCGCTGTTCGGCCCGCTGCACGGCGGGGCGAACCAGTCGGTGCTGGAGATGCTCGAGGCGATCCAGCAGGACGGCGGCGACATCCCGTCGTTCGTCAACCGGGTCAAGAACAAGGAGCCCGGCGTCAAGCTCATGGGCTTCGGGCACCGGGTCTACAAGAACTACGACCCGCGCGCGGCGATCGTGAAGCAGACCGCCGACCGCGTGCTGGACAAGCTGGGCGGCAACAACCAGCTGCTCGACCTCGCCCGGCAGCTGGAGGAGGTCGCGCTCAGCGACGACTACTTCATCCAACGCAAGCTCTACCCGAACGTCGACTTCTACACCGGGCTCATCTACCGGGCGATGGGCTTCCCCACCCCGATGTTCACCGTGCTCTTCGCCCTCGGCCGGCTGCCCGGCTGGATCGCCCAGTGGCGCGAGATGATCGCCGACCCGTCCACCAAGATCGGCCGCCCGCGGCAGGTCTACACCGGGGCCACCGAGCGCTCGTTCGTGGAGATCAACGACCGCTGAGGCGCGGTGCTCAGCTGAGGTCCCGTCGTCCGCTCCGGACGACGGGACCTCGGCGTCTCGGGCAGCATGGTCGCCGCCGGACGCACACGCTCCGCCGCCGCTGCCGGACCAGCGGCGCCGACCGGGAAGGAGTCCCATGGCCGAGTCCTCCGCCGAGGACGACCTGGTCCTCCCACCGGTGCCCCTGGCCACCGGCCGGGTGGTCTCCGTGGACGGCGTCGAGCGGGGCGTCGCGCGGGTCGAGCTCGTGGTGTCGACCGAGGACGGGGAGGAGTTCCGCCTCACCCTCGAGCACCGCCACGGCGCCTGGTGGGCGCCGGCCGACCGCCGGTTCACGCGGTCCACCGATCGGGTGCACCCCGCAGATCACCCTCACCCCCAGGGGTGACCCCGGCCCCCGGGCCTCTCCGGGGACCTCCCCCGTCCGTCGATACGACGGCTGAGCGCTCCGCGTCCACCGCGGAGCCGGCCACGTAGGACGAGACCGCCGGGGGAACGAGTGCCTGCACCACGCACGCGAACCCCCCGTCCCTCGCCCGCGCGCGGCGCCGCGCCGCACCGCAGCGCCCCCTCGGCCGCCGCCCGCCAGGCGGCGCTGATCGCCGCGGCCCGCGAGGCCGCGGCCAC
>NZ_JALPKP010000051.1:0-35794 GCF_051383635.1 Geodermatophilus sp. CPCC 205506
GGCGGCTGTCGATCCGCCGGCTGATCGCGGCCGTGCAGGCCGAGCTGGCCGCGCGGGACGCCGCGGCCGCCGACCGGCGCCGCCGGGACGCCGCCCGCGGCGCGAACGTGACCGTGCGGCCGGTCGGGGACGGCATGTCCGAGCTGGTCGCCAAGCTGCCGCACGCGCTCGCGTCGGCCTGCCGGCAGGCCGTCGACGGGCTGGCCCGGGCGGCGCGGTCGGCCGGGGATCAGCGGCCGGTGGGCGTGCTGCGGGTCGGCGCGCTGGCCGATCTGCTGCTGCGCCCCTGGGCGACCGATCGGGAGCCGGTGACCGCGCAGCTGACCATCACCGCTCCGCTGGACGCGCTGACTCCGCAGCGGTTCCTGGATTCCGGTGCCCGGCTGCCGGCGGTGTTCGCCCCACCCGGCTCCATCCCCGCCCCGATCGGGGAGGTGGACGGGCAGCCGATCACCGCCGCGCACCTGCGCGAACTGCTCACCGAGCTCGACGCGGTGTGTCCCGGCGGGCTGCAGGCCCCGGCCGGCGGCACGCTCACCCTGGCCATCACCGACGCCGGCGGGGCGCTGCGGGCCACCACCACCCGCCGCGAGCTCGAGCGGATCGCCCGCCGCGGCTGCCCCACCCACGGCCCCGCGACCAACTGCGGGTGTCCGGGGCTGGACCGGCCGCCGCCGGTGGACCGCTACACCCCGTCGGACGCGCAACGCCGCTGGCTCGAGACCCGGGACCGCACCTGCCGCCGCCACCCCGGCTGCGCGAACGCCGCCGGCTGGGCCGATCTGGACCACGTCATCCCGCACGCCCGCGGCGGGGCGACGTCGTGCGCGAACCTGAGCTGCCTGTGCCGCCGGCATCACCGGCTCAAGACCCACGCGCCGGGCTGGAGCTACGCGATCACCCCCGACGGGGTGCTGTCGGTGACCACCCCCAGCGGGGTCACCCGCACCACCCGACCACCCGGCCATCGACCGGAACCGAATCTGTCCCTCACCGGCAGCCGGGTCCTGGCCGAACCCCCACCCGAGCCGCCGCCGGCACCCGACCCCGCCGACGACCCACCACCCTTCTGACCCACCACCGCTCTGAGCCAAGCCCCGCGGCGAGCCCCCACGCCCGCCGCGGGGGTGGTGCGGCGTCGACAAAACGAGAGAGCAGGCGATGAGTTGGTTCGCGGTCAGAGGTCACCGTGGTGTGGCGGACCGGCGGACGTCCCGCAGGACCGGAGCCTGTGCGATGTCCGCGCCGGGCGCCCTGCGATGGCCTATCGACTGACCAGTGACTCCAGGGTGACCGCGGCGAGCAGCCGGGCCCACCACGGGCGCCGGGTGGGCGGCGGTGCCGGCTGGGCGCGCCGCCAGAGACGCCGTGCCGGGCGTACCGCCACCGCGCCGCCCTTCATGCTCACCCAGCCACCGGGCCCCATGGTGACGAGGGCCTTGGCGCCGCTCGGTCGGTCGGCCAGTCGCCGGGCGACGAGGACGCCGCCGACCACCAGTTCCGCCGTGGTGAGCAGCCGCGAGACGTCGAGCGCCGGCCGCCAGCGCACGCGCCCGTTCCGGATGACGAACGCCCCCAGCGGGCGGGCGCCGGACATCTCTGCCTCGAGGTCCGCGGACTCCGCACGGCGACGTCCGGCCGTGTGGGCCCGTCCCGCGGACGCCGCGATCACGGTGACGCCGTCCCGCTCGTACGGCGGCGAGAACGCCGTCACCTCCACGCGCCGGGATTCCGGCGAGCGGGCGTCGACGTCAACGGGGTGGAGTCGGTCCATGTCGGCCTCCAGTCGGCTCGGCGTCGGGCCGCTCCAGCCTCACACCGCCGCGCCGCCGGGCAACCGGGTCGCACGTCCCGCAGCACCGGCCGGACGGCCCCTGGAGCGGCGCCCCGGTTCAGCCCAGCGAGAGCACCCGCACCAGCAACCGGGCGGCGTCGCCGCCGTCCGCCACCGCCACGTCGAGGGCACCGGGCACGTCGAGGTCGTCGAGCAGCCGGTCGGTCACCGCCCGGCTCGCGGTCGCCGACGCCCCCCGCCGGCCGGCCGCGGAGAACAGCGCGTCCAGCCGGGCCTGCGCGCCCTCGATCAGCTCGGGCCGGTATTCCCACGGCTGCGACCAGGCGCGGTCGAGCACCAGCAGCCGCAGCACGGGCCCGGTGGTCACCCGGAGCAGGTCGGCCACCAGCGTCAGGTTGCCGGTGGACTTGGCCATCTTCGCGCCGTCCTGCGACACCGCCCCGACGTGCACCTGGGCGCGGGCGAACGGCCCGACGCCGGAGGCTGCCTCCGCCATCGCCGCCTGCTGCGCGTGGTGCGGGAACGCCAGATCCGCGCCGCCCACCAGGACGTCGACGCCGTGGCCGAGGGTCGCCGTCGCCATCGCCGCGCACTCGGCGTGCCAGCCCGGGCGGCCCCAGCCCCACGGGCTCGGCCAGGCGGGGTCGCGCTCCCCCGACGGCCGCCACACCGGCACGTCGAAGGGGTCCTCCCGCAGCGCGTCGGCCGGGTCGTCCCCGAACTCGTCGGCCAGCTGCTTGGCCCGGTCGGCGTCGAGCCCCGCGGACTCCACCACCCCGGCGCCGCGGAAGAAGACATGCGCCTCCCGGACGTACGCGCGGTCGGCGCGCAGCAGCGCGGCGGCCAGCTGCTGCACGTGCGGGATGTGGTGCCGGGCGCGGGGGGTGTGCGTCGGCGGCCGGACGCCGAGGGCCCGCATGTCCTGCTCGAAGGCGAACTCCTGGCTGAGCGCGAACTCGTCGTAGTGCCGGCCGCGGGCGTCGGCGGCCCGGGTCAGCACGTCGTCGACGTCGGTCACGTTCCGGCTGCTCACCACGTCCGACCCGGCCAGCCGCAGCACCGCACCCAGCACGTCGGCCCACACGAACGTCGCCGCGTGCCCGAGATGGGTGACGTCGTAGGGCGTGATGCCGCACACGTAGACGCGGGCCGGACTGGTCACCGGGAGCGGTCGACCGGCCAGCCGCAGGTCCGCGGTGCGCACGTCGACCGGCTCGTCGATCCGGCCGGCGACGCCGACGACGCCGGAGGAGGTCAGGGGAGGCTGGGCCATGCCGCCATCCTGCCCGGCCCGGCCGCACCGGGACGCGACCCGGTCACTGGACCGCCCGCGGGGGCCTCGTGCGACGGTTCCCCCATGGTCGCCGTCCTCTCCATCCAGTCGCACGTCGCCTACGGCCACGTCGGCAACTCCTCGGCCGTGTTCCCCCTCCAGCGCCTCGGCATCGAGGTGTGGCCGGTGCACACCGTCCAGTTCTCCAACCACACCGGCTACGGCCAGTGGCGCGGGAGGGTGTTCGACGGCCCGGCGATCGAGGAGGTCGTGCAGGGCATCGCCGAGCGCGGCGTGCTCGGCCGCTGCGACGCGGTGCTGTCGGGCTACCTGGGCTCGGCCGACATCGGGCACGCGGTCGTGCAGACCGTGCAGCGGGTCCGGGAGGCCAACCCGGCGGCGGTCTACTGCTGCGACCCGGTCATCGGCGACGTCGGCCGGGGCGTCTTCGTCCGCCCGGGCATCCCCGAGTTCATGCGCGAGGTCGCCGTGCCCGCCGCCGACGTCGTCACGCCCAACCACTACGAGCTCGACGCCCTCTCCGGCCGCACCACGCGCACCCTGGCGGAGGTCACCGACGCGGTCGCCGGTGTGCACGACCTGGGCCCGCGGGTGGTCCTGACCACCTCGCTGGTCACCGACGACACCCCCGAGGACGCCGTCGACCTGCTCGCCTCCGAGGGCGGCCGGCACTTCCGGGTCCGGACCCCGCGCCTGGACGTGGCGGTCAACGGCGCCGGCGACGCCGTCGCCGCGCTCTTCCTGGCCCACTGGCTCGACACCCGCGACGCCGGCACCGCCCTGGGCCGGGCGGCGGCCTCGGTGCACGGCCTGCTCCAGCGCACCGAGGACGCCGGGTCCCGGGAGATCCTGCTGGTGGCGGCCCAGGAGGAGTTCGTGGCCCCCTCCCGCAGCTTCGACGTCGTCGAGGTCTGACACGCGGCTCAGCCGTCGTGCTGCTCCACCGACGCCAGCAGGTCGCGCAGCAGGTCCTCGACCTGGCGCAGCCGGTCGCCGGACAGCCCGGCGAGCAGCTGCTGCTGGACGGCGAGACCGGCGGTCACCGCCTCGTCGATGAGCGCCCGCCCCGAGTCGGTGAGCCGCACCAGCAGCGCGCGCCGGTCGGCCGGGTCCGGGGCCCGCACCAGGTGGCCGGCCCGCTCGAGCCGGTCCAGCCGGCTGGTCATCCCCCCGCTGGTGAGCATGAGCGCGCTGGTCAGCCGGCCCGGTGACATCCCCTCGAGCCCGGCCGCGCGGCGCAGCGTGGCCAGGACGTCGAAGTCGGCGCGGGTGATGCCGAACTGCGCGTAGCACCGCTCCTGCGCGTCGCCGACCAGCCGGGCGGCCCGGTAGATCCGCCCGAACACCGCCATCGCGTGCGTGTCGAGGTCGGGGCGCTCATGCGCCCACTGCTCGACGATCGCGTCCACGCCGTCCCGGTCCGTCACGACCGCCATGCTCGCACACCACTCGGTTGACAGATACTCGCTCCCGAGTATCTTGCGATCAAGAATAATCCCCTCGAGAGAGGCGGCCCGTCATGACGGCTCTCGCGACCCGGCCCCCGCTCACCGCCCCCCGCCCGCCTCGCCTGCCGGCCTGGGGCCTGGTCGCCGCCACGGCGGTCGCCCCCGCCACCTGGGGGACGACGTACGCCGTCACCACGGAGTGGCTGCCGCCGGACCGCCCCCTGCTCGCCGCCACGGTGCGCGCGCTGCCGGCCGGGCTGCTCCTCGTGGCCCTCGGGCACCGCCTGCCCTCGGGCGCGTGGTGGTGGAAGGCCGCGGTCCTCGGCACCCTCAACATCGGCGCGTTCTTCGCGCTGCTGTTCGTCGCCGCCTACCGGCTGCCCGGCGGGGTGGCCGCGATCCTCGGCGCAGCCCAGCCGCTCCTGGTGGCGCTGCTGGCGCTGCCGCTGCTCGGCGAGCGGCTGCGCACCCGGACCGTGCTGCTCGGGCTGACCGGCATCGCCGGCGTGGGGCTGATCGTGCTGAGCAGCGCCGCCCGGCTGGACGCCGCCGGCATCGCCGCGGGCCTGGCCGGCACGGCGTCGATGGCCGCCGGCGTGGTGCTCACCAAGCGGTGGGGACGCCCGGTCGCGGTGCTGCCGTTCACCGGCTGGCAGCTGACCGCCGGCGGGCTCGTGCTGCTCCCCCTCACCCTCGCCGTCGAGGGCCTGCCGGCCGGCCTCACCGCGGGGCAGGCCGGCGGCTTCCTCTACCTGGCCACCGTCAACACCGCGCTGGCCTACGCGCTCTGGCTGCGCGGGATCGGCCTGCTGCCCGCCTCGCAGCTCACCTTCCTGGGGTTGCTCTCCCCCGTGGTCGCGGCGGCGGTCGGCTGGACGCTGCTGGGCCAGGCGCTCGGCCCGGCCCAGCTGCTCGGCGCCGTCCTCGCGCTCGGCACCGTCGTCCTCGCCCAGCGGCCGCGCACCGCCTGACCAGGGGTCACTCGGACGCCGACGCCGTCCGGCCCTCCCCCTGCCGGGCGCCCGGCGGGCCGATCCAGACGGTCTTGGCGTTGGTGAACTCGTACATGCCGACCTCGGTCAGCTCCCGCCCGTAGCCGCTCTGCTTCACCCCGCCGAAGGGCAGCTCCGGATAGCTGGTCACCATGCCGTTGACGAAGGCCATGCCGGACTGGACGTCGCGGATGAACCGCAGCCGCTCCCCCTGGTCCTCGCTCCACAGGTTGGCGCCCAGCCCGTAGACGTGGTCGTTGGCGATCCGGATGGCCTCGTCGAGGTCGGCGACGGTGAACAGCGCGGCAACCGGGCCGAACACCTCCTCGGAGTAGATGCCCATGTCGGGGGTCACGCCGGTGACCAGCGTCGGCTCGTAGAACCAGCCCGGCCGGTCCACGCGCCCTCCGCCGGTGACCACGGTGGCGCCCTTCTCCACCGCCTCCTGCACGTACCGCTCGACGTCCTCCAGGCCGGACTCGGTGGCCAGCGGGCCGATCTGGGTGTCCTCGGCCATCGGGTCGCCCACCGTCATGGCGGCCAGCTTCTCGGCGAACAACCGGGTGAACTCCTCGGCCACGTCCGCGTGGACGAAGAAGCGCTTGGCCGCGATGCAGCTCTGCCCGTTGTTCTGGCAACGGGCGGTCACCGCCACCTCGGCCGCCTTGTCCAGGTCGGCCGACGGCATGACGATGAACGGGTCGCTCCCGCCGAGCTCGAGCACCGTCTTCTTCAGCGCGTCCCCGGCGATCGCGGCCACCGACTGCCCCGCCGGACCGCTGCCGGTGAGCGTCGCGGCGACCACCCGGTCGTCGCGGAGCACCCGCTCGACGGCCCCCGACCCGATCAGCAGCGTCTGGAAGACGCCGCCGGGGAACCCGGCCTTGCGGAACAGCTCCTCGAGGTACAGGGCGGTCTGCGGCACGTTGCTGGCGTGCTTGAGCAGCCCGACGTTGCCGGCCATGAGCGCCGGGGCGGCGAACCGCATCGCCTGCCAGAGCGGGAAGTTCCACGGCATGATCGCCAGCACCACGCCGAGCGGCTGGTGGACGACGTAGGCCTCGGTGGCCCCCACCGCCGAGGCGTCGGCCGGCTTCGGCTGCAGCATCGCCTCACCGTGCTCGGCGTAGTAGCGCAGCGCCTTGGCGCACTTGCCGACCTCGGCCTTCGCCGAGGCGAGCGTCTTGCCCATCTCGGTGGTCATCAGCTCGGCGACGGTGCCGGCGTCGGCGTCGAGGACGTCGGCCGCCGCGCGCAGCCACCCGGCACGCTGACGCAGGGTGGTCAGCCGGTACTCGGCGAAGGCCGCCGCCGCCCAGGCGAGCTTCTCCTCGAGCGCCTCGTCCGAGAGTGGCTCGTAGGTCTTGAGCGTCTCGCCGGTGGCCGGGTTGATGGTGGCGATGGCCATGGGGTCCTCCCGTCGGTGGTGCTGCCTGCGACCGCTGGTCCCTGGTCGGCTCCTGCAGCCATCCTGGCCCTCCGCGGCGAGGCGCACACCACGCGCACACCACGCGCACTCCGCGCAGCACCTGCCCGTTCCCTAGGACGACGTCTCCTCCGGGGACTCCTCCGTGTCCGGGTGCGGCTGCTGCTCCGCGTGCCGCCGACGACCCGGCAGGTGGATCAGCCGCCAGGTGAACCGCTGGTCCGGGTGCGCGCTGCCCGGGGGGTGCGGGAGCCGGTCGACCACCCAGGCCGGCAGGTGCACGTGCGGGAGGTGCGGCAGGTGCGGGTGCGGGAGGTGCGCCTGCGGGAGGTGCGGGTGCGGCAGCCGGTGGCCGGTCCGCGGAGCGGCCTGCGCGATCAGGGCGGCCACCCGCACGCGCTGCGAGGCCCGCTCCCTCGCCCGGACCGCGGCCTGGGCGGCCCGGTGGTGGCGCTCCCAGCGGGCGGTGTTGCTGCGCGCCAGCGCGATCACGAGCGCGGTGACGAACGCGAAGCCGAGGACACTGACGATCGCCCAGCCCATGACGGCCCCTCCTCTGAGGCCGCCGCGCAGCCCGGTCCCCCGGCGTCCGCGGCGATGCCACGGACGATCCCCCTTGAGGACCGGCGGAACAAGACCGTCCGGCGCGGCACGGGTCCGACACGCCGCTCGTCGCGGGCGGCGCGCCGCCGGGCACCTCAGCCGGCGTCGAACCGGAGCACCGCCTGCAGCGGAGGGCTCGCGAGCCGACGTCCGGCCAGGTCGGCCAGCAGCCGCGGGCCCTCCTCGAACGGGAGGACGTCGGTGACCAGGTGGGCGCGGACGTCGGAGCCCCGGGCGCGCAGCAGGTCGAGGGTGACCTCGGCCAGCGCAACGCGCGGCCAGGCACCGGCCATGCCGCGCGGCACCCGGCCGATCTGGGCGCACACCACGGCCAGGCCGTTGTGGTGGAACTCCTCGCCGAGCCGCACCGCCTCCGCGCCGGCCTGGTAGAAGCCCAGGTCGATCACGGTGCCCTGCGGCCGCAGCGACTTGAGCGCGGTGGCCAGGGCGGCGTCGTGCCCCTGGCACTGCAGGACGACGTCCGCGCCGACGTCCCCCGGCCCGTGCCGCCACCGCTGCTTGACCGTCCGCCACGCCGACCCGTCGGCGTCGTCCAGGGTGGCGAGACCCAGCGCCTCGGCGACCGCCCGGCGCTGGGCGGACCCCTCCGCCACCACGACCTCGGCCGCGCCGTGCCGGACGGCGAGCAGCGCCGAGAGCAGGCCGATGACCCCGGCGCCGGTCACCAGCACGCACCGGCCGCGCACCCCGGCGTCCACCCCCGCGGTCGGGCCGGCGAAGTCGGCCGCGGCGTGCAGCAGCCCGTTGACGCAGATCGGCCCCATCTGGGCCAGGTAGACGCCGAGCAGCGGGTCGAGGTCGTCGGGCACCGGGACGACGGTCTTGCGGCCGGGATCGGCGCAGAAGCCGGTGCGGTGCCCGTAGGCCATGGCCACCCGCGAGCCCTCGGGCATCTCCGGCGTCCGGCTCTCGGTGACCCGGCCGACCTCCATGTAGCCGAACCCGCGGACGGGGTAGGCCCGGCGCGGCCCGTCGGGGTCGAAGGCGCACAGCTCCGGGTCCCAGTGCAGCTGGAAGTGCGGGTCGGTGCCGCGGACGATCGCCACCTCCGTCCCGGCGCTGACTCCGCTCCACTCCGTCTGCACCCACGCCTGACCGGGCCCGGGCTCGGGCTCCTCGTCGTCGATCAGCTCCGGCTGCCCCGGCCCCAGCACCCCGATCGACCGCACCGTCCGCCCGCTCATCCCCGTCCCCTCGGTCAGCAGTCCGGGCGCACGGCCGCGCCCTCGCGTGCGGCCCGGTCGGCCGCGCAGGCCAGCGCGTGGGTGCGCAGCGCCTCGGCGTAGGGCACCTGCACCCGGTCGACGCGGCCGAGCAGCACGTCGAGGAACTCACGGTCCCCGGCGGCGATCGGGTCGGCGTCGGTGCGGTGCACCTCCTCGCCGTCGGCGGAGACCACCCGCAGCTCGTGGTCGTCCAGGCTGCGCTCGGCGAGCTCCACCACCCGGCCCTCGGCCACCACCTGCAGGCCCACGGCGTGCCGCCAGCCCAGCACCCGGGTCGAGGAGATGCTGCCGACGGCTCCGGACGCGAAGGTCAGCAGCGCCACCGCGGCGGTGGCCACCTCGCCGTCGGCCGCGGCGGGCCGCTCGGCGGCCGAGACCGACACGACCTCGCCGGCCAGCACCCGGGCCAGGTCGAAGACGTGCGTGGTCTGCTCGACGACCTGCCCGCCGGAGCCGTCGCGGCGCGCCCACCACGGTGGCGCCGGGGTCTTGTCCAGCCAGGAGCCGGTCACCAGCCGGGCCGCTCCCGCCGGCAGCAGCTCGGCGGCCCGCCGGAGGACGTCCAGGTGCCGCCAGTGGTAACCGACGGCCGTCGTCAGCCCCCGCTGCTCGACCAGCCGGGCCACCTCCCGGGCCGTGCCGAGGTCCAGGGCGAGCGGCTTCTCGACGAAGAACGGCAGGTTCCGGGCCACCGCGGCCGCCTCCAGCGGCCCGTGCGCGAACGGCGGCACGCAGAGCCAGACGGCGTCGAGCTCCTCGCGCTCGAGCATCGCCGTCCCGTCGGCGTGGCAGCGGGCGCCCACGCGGGCCGCGGCCACCTCGGCGCGCTCGCGCACCGGATCGGCGACCGCGACGACCTCGACGTCGTCGAAGCGGGAGAGCGCGGCCAGGTGCCGGCCCGCGATGAACCCGGTGCCGACCACGCCCACCCGCAGCCGGCTCACCGGCGGGCCCCGCGCAGCGCCGCCTCGTAGACCGCGGCGGTGTCGGCGGCCATCCGGTCGCGGGTGAACCCCGCCAGGTAGCGGCACCGCCCCGCGGCGCCCTGCCGCCGGCGCAGGGACGGGTCGGCGAGCAGGCGTTCCAGCGCGGCGCCGAGCGCAGCGGGGTCGTCGGGCCGGACCAGCGCACCGGTCACCCCGTCCACGACGACCTCCTCGGTCCCGATCACCCGGGTGGCCACGACCGGGAGCCCCGCCTCCATCGCCTCCAGGGCCACCAGCGGCATCCCCTCGTGCCGCGAGGGCAGCGCGAAGACGTCGGCGGCGGCGAGCAGCTGCCGCGCGTCGGGCCGGTGCCCGGGGAACCGGACGGCGTTCCGCACCCCCAGCGCCGCCGCCCGCTTCTCCAGGGCCTCGCGCAGCGGCCCGTCCCCCACGAGGACGACGGCCAGGTCGGGGAAGCGGGCCAGCAGGCCCGGGACCGCGTCGACCAGGTGCCACTGGCCCTTCATGTGTGTCAGCCGGCCCACCGTGAGGACGACGGGCTGAGCCGGGTCCAGGCCGAGCGCGGCGCGTGCGGCGTCCCGGCCCAGGCGCTCGCGCAGCGGAGCGACCCCGTTGGGGACGGTGGTGAACCGCCCGGGCGCGACCCCGATCCGCTGGTAGGTGCGGCGCAGCCCCTCCGAGACCGCGATCAGCCGGTCGACCGCCTCGATCCCGGCGTGGTACGCCCGCCGCTTGCGCGGGTGCGCCACCAGGTAGGGCAGGTGCTGGGTCTGCACGACCACCGGGCACCCGGCGCGGCGGGCCAGGCGGACGCCGGGCCAGTTCTCCGAGCCGGTGCCGACGTGGCAGTGGAAGACGTCGGCCGGGTGCCCGGCCAGCCACCCGCTGACCACCTCGGCGAACAGCGGGTGCCGCGGCGAGGGCAGCTCCACGGTGCGGGCGCCGAGCTCCGCCGCCCGGTCGAGCAGCCGCCGCCCGCCCACCGTCGGTCGCATCATCAGCGCGACGTCGGCCGTCCCGGCGTACTCCGCGACCAGGTCGACCATGTGGGCGCCCATCCCCGAGGGGTCGATGGACGGCGTGTAGAAGCAGATGGACCGACGTCCGGGCACCGTTGCCCCCCACCGTTGCTCGACGAGCCGGGGGGACCCCCGGAGGCGGTGAACCTAGCGGGCCGCGCGGTCCCGGAACAGGTCCGACGCCCCGTCGTCTCGGTCCCGGGAGTGTCGTGACGCGGGCGCCGCGCCCTTCTCAGCTCACCAGCGCCTGGGTCGCGGACTCCTTGCCTGAACCCCTGGGCGGCCTGGGCGAGCAGTTCCCAGTCCAGCGACACCCCGGCGGCCACCGGTCGGCTCGGGATCGAGCTCCACCGCGTCCCCCGAGGGGCAGAAATGGCCATTTCTGCCCCTCGGGGGACGGGCGCTCAGGTGGGCATGCGGAGGATCGGCTTGACGACGGCGCCGCTGTAGGAGGCCTCGACGGCGTCCTCGATCCGGTCGAGCGGGAAGTACTCGACCAACCGGTCGAAGGGGAACCGCCCCTGCGCGTGCAGGTCCATGAGCGCGGCGATCAGCGCCTGGCCGCGGCCGCTGCCGCCGAGGGTGCCGCGGATGGTCTTGCCCCAGAGGGTGCTCATGTGGTCGGCGCTGAACTCCGCGCCGGCCGGGGCGCCGCCGATGAGGACCGCCGTCCCGAGCATGCCGACCGAGTCGATCGCCTGCCGGATCACCGGCACCACCCCGGTGCAGTCGAGCGCGGCGTCGGCCGGTCCCCCGCAGATGTCGGTGACCGCCGCCACCGGGTCGGTGTCGGTGGCGGCGACGGTGTGGGTGGCGCCGAGGTCGGTGGCCAGCCGCAGCCGCGAGGCGTGCCGGTCGACGGCGATGATCGTGGTGGCCGCCGAGCACCGGGCCGCCATCACCGCGGCCAGCCCGACGGTGCCCGCGCCGTAGACCACGATCGAGCTGCCCGGCTCGGGGCGGACGGTGTTCAGCACGGCGCCGGCGCCGGTGGCCAGTCCGCAGGCCAGCGGGCCCATGAGCTCGACGGGCAGCCCCGCGGGCACGGGCACCAGCGAGGAGGCGCTGGTCATCGAGTAGGTGGCGAAGGAGGACTGGCCGAAGAAGTGGCTGCTCAGCGGGCCGCCGTCGGTCGTCCGCAGGGCGGAGCCGCCGCCCGGGCGGTGCCCGGCGCCGACCAGCTCGCCCAGCCGGAGGCAGTAGCGCGGCTCGCCGGCCAGGCAGTTGCGGCAGTCCCCGCAGTAGGGCCAGCCGAGGACGACGGCCTGCCCCTCCCTGATCCCGGTCACGCCCTCGCCGACCGCGACCACCGTGCCGGCGCCCTCGTGCCCCAGCACGCCGGGCAGCGGGAAGGGCAGGTCGCCGTCGCGGGCGATGCCGTCGGTGTGGCAGAAGCCGGAGGCGGCCACCTGCACCAGCACGTCGCCGGGGCCGGGCTCGTCGAGCTCGACCTCCTTGACGACGAAGGGGCCGTGCAGCTCCTCGACGACGGCAGCGGTGATCTTCACGGGCGGGTCCTCCTCGACGGTCAGCGGAGCTCGTCGGCCGCGGACGGCGGCTCGACCGGCCAGCCGGCACCGGCCGACTGGGTGAGCACCCGGGAGATGCCCCGGGCCGCGGCCCGCACACCCGGGGTGACGGCGCGGACGGCCGCCGGCGAGTCGCCGGGGACCACCACCGACAGCGCCGCGACGACGGCGTCGCCGAGGTGGATCGGCGCGGCCGCCGAGACGGCGTCCGCGGTGACCTGCCGGTCGCTGATCGCCAGGCCGGTGCGCCGGACCTCGGCGAGCACCCGGCGCAGCGTCCGCGGGTCGGTGATGGTGTGCGGGGTGTACCGCCGCAGCGGGGCGGCGAGCACCCGCTCCTGCACCTCCACCGGCGCGTACGCGAGCAGCACCAGGCCCACCCCGGTCGGTGGCAGGGCGAACCGGCCGCCCACCTGGGTGAGGACGGTGACCGCGTCGCGGGCGGCGAAGCGCTCGACGAACAGCACCTCGACGTCGTCCCGCACGGCCAGCTGCACGTTCTGGTGGGTGACCTCGTAGAGGTCCTCCATGAACGGCAGCGCCGCCTCCCGCAGACCGAGGCCGCGGGGGGCGAGCGCGCCCAGCTCGAACAGCCGCAGCCCGACCCGGAACCGGCCGTCGGCGTCCCGCTCCAGCCCGCCCCACCGGCGCAGCTCGCCGACCAGGCGGTGCGCGGTGGACAGCGGCACGCCGACGGCCCGGGCGATCTCCGACAGGGTGAGCGCCGGCCGCTCCCGGGTGAAGGCGTCGAGGACGGCGAGCAGCTTCCCGCCCGACGTCCGCGACGGGGTCAGAGGTCCAGGACCAGCTTCGGGCAGGCCGCCCGGGACACGCAGATGAACATCGTGTCGTTCGCCTCCTGCTCCTCCGCCGTCAGCAGGGAGTCGCGGTGGTCCACCTGGCCCTCGAGCACCGGCGTCTCGCAGGTCCCGCACGTCCCCTCCTGACAGGAGGAGAGGACCGGGATCCCGGCCTCCTCCACGACCTCGAGGATGGTCCTGTCCGGCGGCACGGTGAGCGTCATGCCGCTCTGCGCCAGCTCGACCTCGAAGGCGTCCTGCATGACCGGCTCGCCCATCTCCTTGGGCGCGAAGCGCTCGACGTGCAGCGAGCCCGCGGGCCACGCTGCGCACTGCTTCTCCACCGCCTGCAGCAGCGGCTCGGGGCCGCAGCAGTAGACGAGCGTGTCGGGGCGCGGGGTCCCGAGGATGCCCGGCAGGTCGATGAGGCCGACCTCGTCCTGCGGGTGCAGGACCACCGGGGTCTCGCTGATCTCCTCGAGCGACTCGAGGAAGGCCATCGACCGGCGGCTGCGGCCGCCGTAGTGCAGCTCGGCGTCGGCGCCGGCGGCCTGGGCGGCGCCCATCATCGGCAGGATCGGGGTGATCCCGATGCCGCCGGCGATGAAGACGTAGCGGGGGGCGGGCACCAGCGGGAAGTTGTTGCGCGGGCCGCGGACGTCGATCTCGGTGCCCTCGGTCAGCTCGTCGTGCACGTAGGCCGACCCGCCCCGGCCCTCGGGCTCCCGGAGGACGCCGATCCGCCACACCGACCGGTCGCCGGGGTCGCCGCACAGCGAGTACTGCCGGGTCATGCCGTTGGGCAGCTTGAGGTCCAGGTGCGCGCCCGGCGCCCAGGCCGGGAGCTCGGCACCGGACGGATCGTGCAGCTCGAGGACGACGACGCCCTCCGCGCCCTCGGTGCGGGACGCGACCTGCAGCCGCAGGTCCACCTCGTCGTGCGTGCTGTGCACGGGTTACTCCGTTTCGATGAAGGCACACCACGTCCCCGGACCGCCGACGCACGGCGGGCCGGGGACGGGTGAGCTCAGACCAGGACCGGGGTGCGTGACCGGATGATGCGCGGGTCGGTCACCCGGTGCGCAGGCGGGGGTGGCAGGACGTCGGGCAACGGGGTGACCGTGGGCCCGCCGGCCGGGTGGTCGGGGTGCGCGAGCAGCCACTCCCACATCTCGATCGGGTCCTCGCCCTCGGCCTCGGCGCCGCAGTGGCACAGGCCGCGGAGCCGGTCGGAGCCGGGGAGCCAGTTGATGCGCAGCACCTTGTCCCCGACGAGCACCTCGCGGGGCGCGGGCAGGGTCATGCCGTTCCCTCCGGATCGGTCACCGTTGCCGTGGAACGAGGTCACCGCGCGGTCGCCGCGGGCTGCTGGACCGGGGCGCCGGAGGCCTCGGCGGCCAGGCGGGCGATGATCCGGCGGGCGGCGAGGCCGCCGGTGTCGATGTTGATCGACAGCTCCTGGTACCCGTCCGGCTCGCCGGTGAGGACCTTCTCGAGCACGTCGAGCGCGGTCACGTCCTGGAGGACGACGGTGCGGTTGCTCTCCCGCAGGAAGTCCGACACGCCCTCGTCGTCGAGCGCGAAGTCGCGGGCGACGGCCCAGAAGTCGTGCGTGGAGTTCTCCGTCTCCGGGGTGATCGCGTAGACGACCTCGACGTGGAAGGCGTCGGGGTCGGTGCCGTCCTCGTTCGGCAGCACGCCGACCGGGGCCACCCGGCTGTGCAGCTTGTACAGGCACGGCGGGGTGTACTCGATGTCCTGCCAGCGGGTGATCCGGCCCTCGATGCCGGTGCTCTTGGCGTAGAACGGCGGGCACTCGGCGTCGGCCATGTGCCGGCTGACGTAGACGACGCCGGCGGCCTCGTCGACCTCGGTGGTGATCGGCGTCTCGGCGACCTCCGGCGTGCCGATGTAGCCGCCGTGCAGGTAGGTCTCGTGCGACAGGTCCATGAGGTTGTCGATCAGCAGGCTGGCGCGGGCCTGGAGGGGCTCCATGCCGCTGACCGTCGTCCAGCCCTCCTGGTCCAGCCACGGCGCCCGCGGGATGCGGGTGCTCTCGGCCTTCTCCGCATCGCCGATGAAGACCCACACGAAGGAGTCCTGCTCGACGACCGGGTAGGACTTCAGCCGCGCGGTGCGCGGGATCCGCGTCTGGCCGGGGACGGCGACGCACGCGCCGTCGGCGCCGTAGGTGAAGCCGTGGTAGCCGCAGACGACGGTGTCGCCGTTGAGGTGGCTCGGCTTCTCCGACAGCGGGAACCGGCGGTGCACGCACCGGTCGCTCATCGCGGTGACCTGGCCGGCCTCGGTGCGCCAGAAGAGGATCGACTCACCGCAGATCGTCCGGCTGAACAGCTCCCGGCCGACCTCCCGGCCATATGCGGCCACGTACCACTGGTTCTGGACGATCGACGTCATCTGCATGCCTCCACGGGTCGGGATTTCCCAGCTCAGTACCCACGGTGACCGCCATCACCACCCTCGCGGTACCGGACTTCCACATTGTGGAAGCCTTCTCCGCCGAAGGCGACCGGCCGGCCGGCCACCGCGAGTGCGCCGGTCAGCCCGGCGGTGACCACGAGCAGCAGCACCAGCGGCGCGGTCCAGCCGCCGGTGGCGGCGTAGACCGCGCCCACGACGAGCGGTCCGGTCGCGCCGACGCCGTAGCCGACCAGGGAGCTCATCCCCGACAGCCGCCGCACCGCGGTCTCGTCGGCGGCCCGCAGCACGACCAGGGTGAAGGCCAGCGAGACGCCCGCGCCCTGCGCGAGCCCGCCCACGACCGCCCACACCGGCCACGCCTGCGGCGCGAGGAGCAGCCCGGCGATCAGCACCGCCCAGGCGCCGGCCACCGCGACGCCGAGCCCGCTCTGCCCGCTCCCGGGCCGGCGCCGCGCGAGCACCGCCGGCACGACCAGCGTGCCGGGGATGCCGAGGACCTGGAACAGCGTGGCGGCCAGGCCGGCGGTGCCCAGGTCCGCGCCGAGCTCGTCGACGAGCACCGTGGGCAGCCAGGTGGTCAGCGCGTAGTAGAGGACCGACTGCAGGGCCAGCACCACGGCGACCGCCCACGCGACCGGCGACCGCCACGCCGACATCCCCGCCGGGCGCCCGCCGGACGGCGGCACCGCGGCCGCGGGAGCGGGCGCGGTGCCCCGGGTGGCCGCGGTCCAGACGGCGGCGGCGACGGCGGTCACGACCACCCAGACCGCGAGCGCCCAGCGCCAGCCGGCGACCGCGGCGATCGGGGCGGTGAGCGCGGCCATGAGCGCTGCCCCGCAGGTCAGGGCGCCGGTGTAGAGACCGGTGACGGTGCCGGCGCGCTCGGCGAAGTCGCGCTTGGTGACCGCGGGGAGCAGCACGTTGCCCACCGTCATGCCCGCGCCGATGACGAACGTGCCGGCCAGCAGCACGGGCGCGCCGTCGAGGACCCGCAGCACGGTGCCCGCCCCGATCGCGAGCAGCCCGGCGAGGACGGCCCGCTCCGGGCCCAGGCGCCGGCCCAGCCACGCCGCCGGCGGCGCCAGCACGGCGAAGCACAGCACCGGCAGGGTGGTGAGCAGCCCGGCCACCGTCGGGGACAGCCCCAGCTCGGCGCGGATCTCGGGCAGCACGGGCGAGACCGCGGCGATGGCGCCGCGCAGGTTCAGCCCGGCGAGCAGGACGGCGAGCAGCAGCAGGCCCGCCCGGGGTGCCGGGCGGGCCTGCCGCTGGGTCGGGGTGGTCACCCCTGGTACCTACTCCCCGGCCGGACGGCCGGGAGAGTCGGGGGTCGGGTCACTCCTCGGGCAGCAGGCCCTCGATGTCGAGCTCGTCCTGCTCGAGCAGGCCGGCCTCCACCATGAGCTCGCCCATCTGCTCGATCTGCTCGCGGCGCAGGTCAGTGCCGAACTCCTCGATGCGGACGTTCGCCATGGCCCCGGCCGGCGTGCCCAGGAACTCCTCAGCCTCGGTGCGGACCGCGTCGGGGTTCTGGTCGGCCCACTCGAGGGTCTCCTCGAGCGCCGCGGTGAAGTCCGCGACCAGCTCGGGGTCGGACTCGGCCAGCTGGCCGGAGGTGAAGAACAGCTGGGTCGGGTGGCCCGGCACCGACTCCTGGCTGGAGTAGCTGGCCACCGGGTGACCGCCGGTGATCAGCTGGGACAGGAAGGGCTCGGGCACCCAGACGGCGTCGACGTTGCCGGCCTCGAGCGCGGCGGGCATGTCCGGGAAGGGCAGCTCGACGTACTGGATGCCGCTGGGGTCGCCGCCGTCCTGGCGCACGGCCTCGTCGATGGTCAGCTGGCCCATGCCGTTGAGCGTGTTGACCGCGATCCGCTTGCCGGCCAGGGCGGCCGCCGCGGTGATCCCGGAGTCGCGGTGCGCGATGACGCCGTTGACGTCCTCGCCCTCGGCGTGGGTCGAGGTCCAGTGGCCGACGACCCGGACGTCGAGTCCCTCGCCGCGGGCCTGCAGCAGCGAGACCGGGTTGCTGGTGGCGAACTGCATCTCACCGGCGGCGACCGCCGGCAGCAGCGCGGCACCGCCCTGGCCGGTCTCGATGGTGACCTCGATGCCGCGCTCCTCGAAGAAGCCCTGCTCGATGCCGCCCTGGAGCGCGCCGGTGACCGCGACCGGCAGCAGCCCGGCGGTGACCTGGCGCAGCTCGCCGTCGGCGCCGCCCCCACCGGAGCCGGTCGCCTCGTCGTCGCCTCCCCCGCACGCGGCGAGCGCGAGCGTCGTCGCGGCCAGCACGGGGACCCACTTGCGGAGCATGTGCTCTCCCAAACTCGTAATCAATGACAACCTCAACGGTTGATAACAGGGATGGTGCACGTCACGGGGCGGATCGGCAAGCACCGCCTCACGACTGCGGCGCGGACTGCCCGCTGAGGACCATCCGGCCGAGCAGCCCGCGCAGCTGCTCCTGCTCCCCGGCCGAGAGTGTCTCCAGCTGCGCCCGGTGCGCCGCGCCGACCGAGCGCTCGGCGTGGCGCCGGACCGCGTGGCCGGCGCCCGTCGCGCGCACGAGCTTGGTGCGCCGGTCGCTCTCCGAGGGGTGCCGCTCGACCAGGCCGGACTCGGTCAGCTCGTCGACGAGGAGGACCACCTGGCTGGGGTCGAGCCCGAGCACCTCGGCGAGGTCGCGCTGGGACATGCCGTCGCCCGAGTCGCAGGCCAGCAGCAGGGCGGAGTAGGAACGCACCCGCAGCCCGTGGACGGCGAGGGCGGCGTTGGTGGCCCGGATCAGCTGACCGCTGGCACGGGAGAGGAGAAAGCCGACGTCGGCGGTGAGCGAGCTGCTGTCCATGAGGACCTCCATCGTTGACGTCCTCCACGATAACGTCCTAGCGTCGTGTGTCCCACCCCTTCTGCGCAGGAGCAGCCGTGGACCTCGAGAACCTGGTCGCGATCGACGTGCACGTGCACGTCGAGCAGGACCTGCACGGTCACCTGTCCATGGACGACGAGTTGCTGGAGGCCGCGGCCGCCTACTTCAAGGGCGAGCCGCACCACCCGACCGTCCCCGAGATCGCCGAGCACTACCGGGCCCAGCGGATGGCGGCCGTCGTCTTCACCGTGGACAGCGAGCTGGCCACCGGGCACCCGACGCTGTCCAACGAGGAGATCGCCGAGGCCGCCGCGCAGCACTCCGACGTGCTGATCCCGTTCGGCTCGATCGACCCCGCGCGCGGGCAGTCCGGCGTCCGCGCCGCCCGCCGCCTGGTCACCGAGCACGGCGTCCGGGGGTTCAAGTTCCACCCGTCGATCCAGGCCTTCGAGCCCAACGACCGGCGGGTGTACCCGCTCTACGAGGAGCTGCAGTCCCTCGGGGTGCCGACGCTGTTCCACACCGGCCAGACCGGCATCGGCTCCGGGCTCCCCGGCGGGCGCGGCATCAAGCTGCGCTACTCCGACCCGATGCTGCTCGACGACGTCGCCGCCGACTTCCCCGGCCTGACGATCATCATGGCCCACCCCTCGGTGCCCTGGCAGGACGCCGCCATCTCCGTCGCCCAGCACAAGGCCAACGTCTACATCGACCTCTCCGGCTGGTCGCCCAAGTACTTCCCGCCGCAGCTGGTCCGCGCCGCCAACACCCTGCTCAAGAAGAAGGTGCTGTTCGGCTCGGACTACCCCCTGATCTCCCCGGAGCGCTGGATCCGCGACTTCGAGGCCCTGGAGGTCCGCGACGAGGTGCGCCCGCTGGTGATGAAGGAGAACGCGATCACGGCGCTGCACCTCGACGGCACGGCCACCCGCGATGCGTAACGCGGGTCTGGGCTCCTGGCCGGAGCGGCGGCTGCGCATCTCCCCCGACCGCGACGCGATCTGGTTCGAGGGGACGACGACGTCGCACGCCGGGTTCGCCGACCGGGTGCGGCGGACGGCGGGAGCGCTGGCCGGCCTCGGGATCGTGGCCGGCGACCGGGTGGCGTGGACCGGCGGCAACCACCCCTCGGCGCTGGAGACGCTCTACGCCTGCGGTCAGCTCGGCGCGATCTGGGTGCCGGTCAACGCCCGGCTCACGCCACCGGAGGCGCAGTACGTGCTGGAGCACTCCGGCGCCTCGGTGCTGGTGCACGGCCGCGAGCACGGGGAGCTGGCCGACGCGCTGCGTGACCGGCTGCCCGGCATCCGGGAGTGGGTGGCGGCCGAGTCACCCGTGGCGGGGGGCGCGGACTCGCTGCCCTACGAGGAGCTGCTCGCGACGGCCGTCCCCGAGGCGCGCGACGAGCCGGTCGCCCTCGACGACCCCTGCCTGGTCATGTACACCTCGGGCACCACCGGCCGGCCCAAGGGCGCGGTGCTCACCCACGGCAACATGACCTGGAACGCGACCAACCAGCTGCTCGGGATGGACTTCGCCGCCGACGAGCGGACCCTTGCCCTGGCGCCGCTGTTCCACATCGGCGGCCTCAACGGCACGGTCAACCCCACCCTGCTGCGCGGCGGCTGCGCGGTGGTCGTCCGGCGCTTCGACCCGGCCGAGACGCTCCGGGTCATCGAGGAGCAGCGGGTCACCTCGTTCTTCGCCGTCCCGACGATGCTCGACGCGATGAGCCGCGAGCCGGACTTCGGCACCCGGGACCTGTCGGCGCTGCGCACCATCGGCGCCGCCGGCGCCGCGGTCCCGCTCCCCACGCTGCGCACCTGGCTGGAGCGCGGGGTGACCATGCAGCAGTGCTACGGCATGACCGAGGCCTCGCCCGGCTGCACGGTGCTCGACCCGGCCGATGCCGAGCGCAAGGTCGGGTCCGCCGGCAAGGCGCTGTTCTTCACCGACCTGCGGGTCGTGCGCCCCGACGGCAGCGACGCCGGCGTCGACGAGGTCGGCGAGATCGTCGTCTCCGGCCCCAACGTCATGGCCGGCTACTGGGGGGACCCCGAGCAGACCGCCGCGGCGCTCGTCGACGGCTGGTACCACACCGGCGACGCCGGCTCGGTCGACGCCGAGGGCTACCTGTACATCCGCGACCGCTACAAGGACATGATCATCTCGGGCGGGGAGAACGTGTACCCGGCCGAGGTCGAGTCCGCGCTGCTCGAGCTGCCCGGCGTCGTCGAGGTCGCCGTCATCGGCGTCCCCGACGAGCGGTGGGGCGAGGTCGGGTTGGCGATCGTCGTCCCCGCGCCGGGTGCCCCGGAGGACCCGGAGACGATCCGGACCGCGCTGCGCGAGCGGCTGGCCGGCTTCAAGGTGCCCAGGCACGTGGAGTTCGTCGACGAGCTGCCGAAGACCGCGACCGGCAAGATCCGCAAGCCGGACCTGCGGTCGCGGTTCGGTCCGGTCCAGCCGGGCTGACGCCCGCGCTCCCTCAGGGCCGGCGGTAGGCGGCGTCCGGGACGTCGGTGACGAACATGTGGCCCGGCGCGTGGGTGATCGCGAACGGCGGGCGGGAGGCCATGAGCGCCGCCTGCGGGGTGACCCCGCATGCCCAGAACACCGGGACGTCGCCGGCCGCGGCCTCCACGGGGTCGCCGAAGTCGGGCCGGCCGAGGTCGTCGATCCCGAGTGCCCCGGGTGGACCGACGTGCACCGGCGCCCCGTGCACCTGCGGCATGCGGGCGGTCACCTGCACCGCGGTGGTCACCAGCTCGCCCGGGACCGGCCGCATGGTGACCACGAGCGGACCGGACAGGCGCCCGGCCGGCCGGCACTCCCGGTTGGTGCGGAACATCGACACGTTGCGGCCCTGCTCGATGTTGCGCACCGGCACCCCGGCGTCCATGAGCGCGGTCTCGAAGCTGAAGCTGCAGCCGATGAGGAAGGCGACCAGGTCCTCGGCCCACAGGTCGGCGACCTCGGCCGGCTCGTCGACGAGCTCGCCGTTCCGCCAGACCCGGTAGCGGGGCAGGTCGGTGCGCAGGTCGGCGCCGGGGGCCAGCACCGTGCGGGGCGACCCGGCGTCGGTGACGTCGAGCAGCGGCACCGGCTGCGGGTTGCGCTGGGCGAACAGCAGGAAGTCGTAGGCCCAGTCCTGCGGCAGGACCACCAGGTTGGCCTGCGTGAACCCCGGTGCCAGCCCCGACGTCGGGACGGCGGCCCCGCCCCGGCAGGCGGCCCGGACGTCGGCCGGGCCGGCCGGGGCCCCTCCCCGATGTGCCATGGCCCCATGCTCCCCCCACCTCGCGTTGCCGGACCCCCGGAGCGGCCCTAGCGTCCGGGACAGCCGTCCGTCGTGGAGATCCCCCGTGTCGCAGAGCTCCGAGAACGCCCCCGGCCGCACCGCACCGCCCATGGACCTCAACACCGACCTCGGCGAGGGCTTCGGCCAATGGGTGCTCGGGGACGACGAGGCGCTGCTGGGCGTGGTGACCAGCGCGAACGTCGCCTGCGGCTTCCACGCCGGCGACCCGACGATCATGCGCCGGGTCTGCGAGCAGGCCGTGGCGTCCGGGGTGGCGATCGGCGCGCAGGTCTCCTACCGCGACCTGGCCGGCTTCGGCCGCCGGTTCGTCGACGTGCCCCCCGACGAGCTGACCGCCGACGTCCTGTACCAGCTGGGCGCGCTGGAGGCGTTCGCCCGCATCGCCGGCTCGCGGGTCCGCTACGTCAAGCCGCACGGAGCCCTCTACAACGCGATCGTCGGCCACGAGGAGCAGGCCGCCGCGGTCGTCCGGGCCGTCGTCGAGTACGACCGCGGCCTGCCGGTGCTCGGCCTGCCGGGGTCGGCGTGGCTGCGGCTGGCCGCCGAGGCCGGGCTGACCGTCGTCCGGGAGGCCTTCGCCGACCGCGCCTACACCCCCGAGGGGACGCTGGTCTCCCGCCGACTGCCCGGCGCCGTGCTGCACGACCCCGACCAGATCGCCGCCCGGTGCGTGGCGATGGCCCGCGGGGAGCCGATCGCCGACGTCGAGGGCAACCCGCTGGTCGTCAGGCCGCAGTCGATCTGCGTGCACGGCGACACGCAGGGCGCGGTGCTCATCGCGCGGCGGGTGCGGGCCGCGCTCACCGAGGCCGGCGTCGAGCCGGTGCCGTTCGCGCCCTGATGCGCGTCCTGCCCAGCGGCTCCACCGCGCTGCTGCTCGAGCTGGACGGCCTCGACGAGGTCCTCGGCCTGTACGCCGCGCTCACCGGGGAGCCGATCGAGGGCGTGGTGGACGTCGTCCCCGCGGCCCGCACCGTCCTGCTGGTCACCGACCCGGCGGCCACGTCGCTCCCGGCGGTCGAGCAGGCGGTGCGGCGGGTGCGGCCGCGGCCGGACCGGGCGGGCGGCGGCGAGCTGGTCGAGCTGCCGGTCGTCTACGACGGCGCCGACCTCGGGGACGTCGCGGCGCACCTGGGCGTCGAGCCGGCGGAGGTGGTGCGCCGGCACACCGGGACCGGGTGGACGGTGGCCTTCTGCGGCTTCGCCCCCGGCTTCGGCTACTGCACGCCCGACGGGGAGCCGTGGCACGTGCCGCGGCGGGAGACGCCCCGCACGCGGGTGCCGGCCGGCGCCGTCGCGCTCGCCGGGGAGTTCGCCGGCGTCTACCCGCGCGAGTCCCCCGGCGGCTGGCAGCTGATCGGCCGCACCGACGTCGCGGTTTTCGACCTGTCGCGGGAGCCGGCGGCCCTGCTGCGCCCGGGGGTGCGGGTGCGCTTCGTGGAGCAGCGGTGAGCCGCTGCCTCACCGTGCTGGCGACCGGCCCGCTCACCACCGTCCAGGACGCCGGCCGGCCCGGGCAGGGCGCGCTCGGCATCGGCCCGTCGGGCGCCTGCGACCGGGCCTCCGCCGCGCTGGCCAACCGGCTGGTCGGCAACCCCCCGGGCGCCGCGGTGCTGGAGGTGACCCTCGGCGGGCTGGCGGTGCGGGCCGGCGCGGACCTGCTGGTCGTCACCACCGGCGCCCGCTGCCCGGGCGCCGCGGCGCACAACGCGCCGGTGCGGCTCGCGGCCGGCGCCGAGCTGCGGCTGGGCCAGCCCGTGGCGGGGCTGCGCACGTACCTCGGCGTGCGCGGCGGGATCGCCGTCGAGCCGGTGCTGGGCAGCCGCGCCACCGACCTGCTCTCCGGTCTCGGCCCACCGGTCGTCGCGCCCGGCGACGAGCTGCCGGTCGGCGACCCGGCCGGCGAGCTGCCCGGCGTCGACCTGGCCCCCGTTCCCGACCCGCCGGACGGCGAGGTCACGGTGCGGGTGCTGCCCGGCCCGCGCGCCGACTGGTTCGCCGAGGGTGCGGCGGAGGCGCTCACCGGCACCGGCTGGACGGTCACCGGCGAGAGCAACCGGATCGGGCTGCGCCTGGACGGCGTCCCCCTCGAGCGGGCCCGCTCCGGCGAGCTGGCCAGCGAGGGGATGGTGCGCGGCGCGCTGCAGGTGCCGCCGTCCGGCCTGCCGGTGCTGTTCCTCGCCGACGCCCCGGTCACCGGCGGCTACCCCGTCATCGGCTACGTCGCCGACGGAGACGTCGACCGCTGCGGCCAGCTGCGGCCCGGGCAGACCCTCCGCTTCCGGGGCGCCGTGCCCACGGACTGAGTCCCGTCGCCCGTGCCACACTGCGGCCCGTGGGGCGGGTCAGGACCGGCGAGTCGGTGCTGTCGCGCGCCATCCGCATCTTCGACGCCTTCTCCCCCGACGAGAAGGTGCTGCAGGTGTCGGAGATCGCCCGGCGCACCGACCTGCACGTCGCCACGGCCTCCCGGCTGATCGCCGAGCTGGTCACCCACGGGCTGCTCGAGCGCGGCCCCGACCGCGAGGTCCGGGTCGGGGTGCGGATGTGGGAGCTGGCCTCCCGCGCGTCGCTCACCCTGTCGCTGCGGGACGCCGCGATGCCCTACCTGGAGGACCTGCACGCCGTCGTCGGCCACCACGCGCAGCTCGGCGTCCGCGACGGTGACGACGTGCTGTTCCTCGAGCGGCTGTCGGCCCGCGACGCGGTCGTCAACTACTCCCGGATCGCCGGCCGGCTGCCGCTGCACATCTCCTCCTCCGGCCTGGTGCTGCTCGCCTACGGGCCGCCGGAGCTGCAGGAGCGGATCCTGTCGCGGCCGCTGGCGCAGCACACCGCGCAGACGATCACCACCCCCGAGCGGCTCCGGGCCGCGCTGGCCGAGGTCCGCCGGCTGGGCTACGTCCTCACCCCGGGCCACGTGCACGACGACGCCGCCGGCGTCGCCGTGCCGGTCCGCAACGGGCTGCAGGAGGTCGTCGCCGCCCTCTCGGTGATCGTGCCCAACGACGGCCGGGCCGCGGCCCAGGTGCCGGCCCTGATGGCCGCCGCCCGCGGGGTGACCCGCTCGCTGTCGTCCCCGCCGCTGGGCGTCCCGCCCCGCTGATCCCGCCCGCTCCCCGAGGGAGACCGATCATGTCCGCAGCTGTGCCCCGTCCCCGTCGGCTGACCGGCCTCGCGCTGGGCTGCGCGGCCATCCTGGTGCTGGCCGCGTGCGGCTCCGACGACGACACCGGCGGCGGAGGCGGGGGCGGGGGCGGCGGCGAGTCGGGCCCGGCGGCGCTGACGCTGGGCTACTTCCCGCTCGTGCACACGGCGACCGCGGTGAACGCCGAGGAGACCGGCCTGTTCGACGACGCCGGGCTGGACGTGACGCTCGAGCAGACCTCCGGCGGCGCCCAGGCGATCCCCTCGCTGATCGCCGGCGAATACGACATCACCTACGGCAACTACACCTCGGCCCTGCTGGCGGCGCAGCAGGGGCTGCCGGTGCGGATCGTGGCCGGCAACGACGTCGGCGCCGACGACCACGCGATCATGGTGGCGCCGGACGCGCCCTACCAGTCGGCCGCCGACCTCGCCGGCGCCCGGATCGCGGTCAACAACCTGCAGAACATCGGCACGGTCGCGATCAACGCCGTCCTCGAGGACGCCGGCGTCGACATCTCCACGATCCAGTACGTCGAGCTGCCGCTCCCGGACATGGCCGCCTCGCTGGCCGCGGGCGACGTGGACGCCATCTGGCAGGTCGAGCCGTTCCAGGCCTCGGCCCTCGCCAGTGGCGCGCGGGTGCTCTTCCCGCTGTTCAGCGGCCCGGTCGAGGGCATGCCGGTGGCCGGCTGGCTGACCACCGAGCAGTACGCGCAGGAGAACCCCGGCGTGATCGAGGCCTTCCGCGAGGCCATGGCCGCGTCGATGGAGGAGCTCACCGACAAAAGTGAGCGCCTGGTGGAGCTGGTGCCCACCTACACCCAGGTGCCGGCCGAGACCGTCGAGCAGGTGGTGCTCCCGCAGTGGGACGTCGAGGCCGATCCCGAGCAGCTCCAGGAGATGAGCGACCGGATGCTCGACTACGGGATCATCAGCGAGGAGTTCGACGTCGAGACCATGCTCGTCGACTGATGGTCGGAGGGGGCCCGGTCCGGGCCCCCTCCCGCCTCAGACCTGGGACTGCCCGATGACGGCGGGCGCGTGCGGGTCGACCGCGCCCGGCGTCTCCTCCTTCGGGCGGTGGATCTGCTCGAAGACCCGGGCCCGCAGCTCGGCGAAGCGGGGCGAGGACCGGGTGTGCAGCTGGTTGCGCTCGTCGGGCAGGTCGATGGCGACGTCGTCGCGGATGACCGTCGGCGAGCTGGACAGCACGATCACCCGCTGGCCCAGGTACACCGATTCGTCGATGTCGTGGGTGACGAACAGGGTGGTGACCTGGAAGCGGTGCCACAGGTCGCGGACGAGGTCCTCGAGGTCGGCGCGGGTCTGCGCGTCGACGGCGGCGAACGGCTCGTCCATGAGCAGCACCTGCGGCTCGTAGGCGATCGCCCGGGCGATCGCGACGCGCTGCTGCATGCCGCCGGACAGCTGCCACGGGTAGGCGCTGTGCACGTCGGCCAGGCCGACCGCGGCGACCGACTCGTCGACCAGCTCCTTGCGCCGGGCGGAGGGCACCTTCTTCTGCTTGAGCGGCAGCTCGACGTTCTGCCGGACGCTCATCCACGGGAACAGGCTGCGCCCGTACTCCTGGAAGACGATGGCCATGCCCGGCGGCGGGCCGTCGACCCGCTTGCCGTTCAGGAGGACCTCGCCGGCCGTGGGGTCGAGCAGCCCGGACATGATCTTCAGCAGCGTCGTCTTGCCGGAGCCGGACGGTCCCACGAGGCAGGCGAACTCGCCCTCCTGCAGCGTGAAGGTCAGGTTGCGCACGGCCTCGACGGTGCGCGACTTGCCCTCGTACACCTTCTTGACGCCGTTCACCTCGAGCATCGTGTTGCGCCTTCCGATCGGGGGGTCAGGGTCGGGGTCTGCACGGGCGTCATCCCGCGCGCTGAGCGCGGCGCAGGCCGTGGTACCAGGCCAGCCAGCGGGTCTCGACGAGGCGGAACAGCAGGGACAGCAGGAAGCCGAGCAGGCCGAGCATGATCATGCCCGCCCACATCTCCGGGATGGCGAAGCTGCGCTGGGCCTGGACGATCGCGAAGCCCAGGCCGTCGCTGGCGGCGAACAGCTCGCTGATCACCATCAGGATGATCGCGACCGACAGGCCCTGCCGCAGGCCGGCGGCCATCTGCGGGCTGGCCGCCGGCAGGATCAGGTAGCGGAGCCGGGCCGCACCGGAGATCCGGTAGGTGCGGGCGGTGTCGGACAGCACGCTGTCGACGGCGCGCACGCCCTCGGCGGTGTTGAGCAGGATCGGCCACATGCACCCGAAGGCGATCACCACGATCTTCATCGTGTTCTCGATGCCGAAGATCAGCATGAGGATCGGCACGATGACCGGCGGCGGGATGGCGCGGAAGAACTCGAGAACCGGCTCGACCAGGTCGCGCAGCCGCTTGTAGGTGCCGATCAGCACGCCGAGGGTGATGCCGACGACGGCAGCGATGGCATAGCCGGCGGCCAGCCGCAGGAGACTGGGCAGCACGTCCTCGGCCAGCCGGGGCCCGAACCACTCCTCCACGAGGCTGTCGAGGATCAGCGACAGCGGCGGGAAGTAGAAGTTGGTGCTGTTCGCCGAGGTCACCCACCACAGCACGAACAGCACGAGGGGCAGGCCGAGAGCGAAGCCGAGACGCCGGAGGGTTGCCATCAGAGCGCCACCTCTGCTCGCTGGGACGGGTGCCAGCTGAGGGTCCGTCGTTCGATCCACCGGAAGACCAGGTTCACGATCACGCCGAGGATGCCGGAGACGACCACGAGGGCGTAGGTCGCCTCGATCGCGCCGCTGCTCTGCGCGACGGCCAGCCGATTGCCGATGCCGGGGTTGCCGATGACCAGCTCCGAGGTGACCGCGAGGATGAGCGCGACCGCGGCCGACAGCCGCAGGCCGGTCATGATGTAGGGCAGCGCGGTCGGCCAGGTGACGTACCGGATGCGGGCCGCGAAGTCGAAGCGGTAGGCGCGGGCGGTGTCCTGCGCGACCGGGTCGACGTCCTGGACGCCGTAGAGCACCTGGATGAGGACCGGCCAGAACGAGGCGTAGATGACCAGCAGCAGCTTGCTCTCGATCGAGGTGCCGAACAGCAGTACCGCCAGCGGGATCAGCGCCACCGACGGGATCGGCCGGAGGAACTCGATGGTGGAGGCGGTCAGCTCGCGCAGGAAGTGCGAGCTGCCGATGACGATGCCCAGCACCACACCGGCGACCGCGGCGATCAGCAGGCCCAGCGCCCAGCCCTGGATGGTGTCCATCAGCGCCGCCCAGAAGTCCGGCTGGCCCAGCTGGTCGACCAGCGCCACCGCGATCTCCGAGGACGTCGGGAAGAACTGGCTCGGCAGGATCTCCAGCCGCGGCAGGATCTCGAACAGCAGCACGAGGCCCAGCAGGCCGATCGTGCCCAGCACCAACGGCGAGCTGCCGACGGCGCGGCGTCGCGGGGGCTTGGGCGCGACGCCGGCTTCGGCGTTGTCGGCAGCGGGCTCGTAGACGGTGACCGGACCGGAGTCGCTCACGACCACACCTCCGGGCCGTCGTCCCCGCCGCGGACGGCGGACGGCAACGGCGCGGCAGCGAGGGCCGCTCGAGTTCGGCGCATGGGCGCTCCCCGGGGAGTTGGATCCGGATGGCAGGCGTTCGCTGCGCGAACCGCTGTTCTGCAGGAGAACGGAAACAGGTGATGCCTGCCACCGTCAAGCGTCGTCTCCGGTCCGTGACCGCGGTGTGATCGCCGGTGAGGACCAGTTGCCGTACAACCGTTCACCCTGCGCACAATGGCACGCGGGACGCCGAGCCGCGCCCCGAGGGCTGCAGGAGGAAGCGCGTGGAGATCGCCGAGGAACCGGCCGACCTGCCGGCGCGCGACAGCACCTTCGTGCAGTCGCTCGACCGCGGCCTGGCCGTCATCCGGGCCTTCGACGCCGAGCACCCGCGGCTGGGGCTCTCCGAGGTGGCCCGGGCGACCGGGCTGACCCGCGCCGCCGCGCGCCGCTTCCTCCTCACCCTGGTGCAGCTGGGCTACGTGCGCATGGACGGCCGGGAGTTCTCCCTGCGCCCGCGGGTCCTGGAGCTCGGCTACTCCTACCTGTCGGGGCTGACCCTGCCCGAGGTCGCCGAGCCGCACCTGGAGACGCTGGTCTCGCAGGTGAACGAGTCCTCGTCGATGTCGGTCCTCGACGGCGACGACATCGTCTACGTCGCGCGTGTCCCCACCAAGCGGATCATGACGGTGCTGCTCGCGGTGGGCACCCGCCTGCCGGCGCACGCCACGTCGATGGGCCGCGTGCTGCTCGCCGGGCTGGGCTCCGCCGACCTCGCCGACTACCTGCGGCGCGCACCGTTCACCCGCCACACCGACCGGACGGTCACCGACCCGGTCGAGCTGCGCGCCGCCGTCGAGCTGGCCCGCCGGCAGGGCTACGCCCTGGTCGACCAGGAGCTGGAGGAGGGCCTGCGCTCGGCGGCCGCGCCGATCCGCAACGCCGACGGCGAGGTGCTCGCCGCGCTCAACATCTCCGTCCACGCCAGCCGGACGTCGATGGCGCAGCTGGAGGGCGAGCTGGTGCCGGCGCTGCTGGAGACCTCGCGGAACATCGAGCACGACCTGTTGCGCACCCGGCGTACCGGGTCGTGAGCTCGCCCGCACCCGAACGACGTCGACCGTGGTGGGTCCTGATCGCCCCCGCGGTGGCCCTCGTCCTCGTCGCCCTCTGCCTGCGGGCCCCGTTCGCCGCGGTCGGCCCCGTGCTCGGCGACCTGAGCGACGAGCTCAGCGTCTCCACGACCGCGCTGGCCGTGCTCACCGCGCTCCCGCTGGTCTGCTTCGGTCTGGTCTCCCCCGCCGCGCCGGCGCTCGCGGCGCGGATCGGCCTCCACCGCGCGGTCCTCGCCGGGACGGTGCTGCTCGCGGTGGGCGTCGCGCTCCGCCTGGCCGGCACCTGGGGGATGTTCGCGGGCACCGTCCTGCTCACCAGCGGGATCGCCGTGGCCAACGTGCTGGTGCCCGCCGCCGTGCGGGCGGAGTACGGGCGGCGCAGCGCGCCGGTCCTGGGCGCGACGACGGCGTCGATGGCGCTGTCTGCGAGCCTCGGGGCCGGGCTGGCCCAGCCGCTGGCCGCTGCCGCCGGCTCGGCCGTCGCCGGGCTGGCCGTGTGGCTGGTCCCGGTCCTGCTCGCCGTCGTCTGCATCGGCCTGCTCGCCGGACGGCGCCCCGTGGAGCGCGTCCCGGCGTCGGCCCGGCTGCCGGTGGCCGCCGTCCTGCGCGACCGGGTGGCGCTGGCGGTGACCGCCTTCTTCGGCCTCCAGTCGCTGTCCTTCTACGCCATGCTCACCTGGCTGCCCAACATCCTCGAGGACGACGCCGGGATGTCGGCGGCCGCCGCCGGAGGGCTGCTGGCCCTGGCCGCCGCGCTCGGTTCCCCGTGCGCGCTGTTCGTCCCGCCCCTGGCCGCGCGCCGGGCCGGCCAGGCAGGCTGGGTGCTCGGCGCCGGTTCGCTGCAGCTGTCGGGCGTCGCCGGGCTGCTGGTCGCCCCGGGTGCCGCGCCGGTGCTCTGGTCCCTGCTCTACGGTCTGGGGACGGGCGTCGCCTTCCCGCTGGCCATGACCCTCGTCCTGGTGCGCACCCGGGACGTGGGCCAGACCGGCCGGCTCTCCGCGGCCGCGCAGAGCGTGGGGTACCTGCTCGCCGCGACGGGGCCGCTGGCCGTCGGCCTGCTGCACGACGCCACCGGCGGGTGGCGGACCAGCCTGGTGCTGCTGCTGGTGCTGGTGGCGCTGCAGGTGTGCGCCGGGCTGGCCGCGGCCCGGCCGCGCCTGGTCACCGAGACCCGGGCGGAGGGCTCGCAGCCCTCCCCCGCCCGATCCTGAACGCCCGAGGACGACGAGGAGAGCAGATGGACAAGGTGGTGGGGTCCGCCGCAGCGGCGGTGGCCGACGTGGAGGACGGCGCGGTGCTGGCCGTGGGCGGGTTCGGGTTGTGCGGCATCCCGTACGCCCTGATCGACGCGCTCCTGGAGCAGGGCACGACCGACCTGACGACGATCTCGAACAACTGCGGGGTCGATGACGCGGCCCTCGGCGTGCTGCTGTACGCCGGGCGGATCCGCAAGACGATCTCCTCGTTCGTGGGCGGCAGCAAGGAGGTCGCCCGCCGGTACCTGTCCGGTCAGTTGGAGGTGGAGCTGACCCCGCAGGGCACGCTGGCCGAGCGGCTTCGGGCCGGCGGCAGCGGGATCCCGGCCTTCTACACCCCGACCGGCGTGGGCACGATGGTCGCCGACGGCGGCATCCCGGTCCGCTACGACGCCGAGGGCAACGTCGTCGAGGTCAGCCGACCCAAGGAGGTGCGCGAGTTCGACGGCCACCAGTACGTGCTCGAGACCGCGCTGACCGCCGACTTCGGGCTGGTCCGCGCCGCGATCGGCGACCGGCACGGCAACCTCGTGTTCCACGAGTCGGCGGCCAACTTCAACCCGCTGGCCGGCATGGCCGGGCGGATCACCATCGCCGAGGTCGAGGAGCTCGTCGAGCCCGGCGAGATCCGTCCCGAGCTCGTGCACCTGCCCGGTGTGTTCGTCGACCGCGTGGTGCTGGCCCGGCCGGACGACAAGAAGATCGAGAAGCTCACCACCCGCCCGCGGCAGTCGCCGGCCACGCCCGCCGCCGCCGGCGACGAGTCGACCCCCGGAGGGAACTGAGATGACCCTGACCCGTGACGAGCTCGCCGCCCGGGTGGCGCTGGAGCTCGAGGACGGCCAGTACGTCAACCTCGGCATCGGCATGCCGACGCTGGTCCCCAACTTCATCCCCGACGGCGTGCACGTCGTGCTGCACTCGGAGAACGGCATCCTCGGCGTCGGTCCCTACCCGTTCGAGGGCGAGGAGGACCCGGACCTGATCAACGCCGGCAAGGAGACGGTGACGATCCTGCCCGGGGCCAGCTTCTTCGACTCCGCGCTGTCCTTCGGGATGATCCGCGGCAAGCACCTCGACGTCGCCGTGCTCGGCGCCATGCAGGTCAACCCCCGGGGCGACCTGGCCAACTGGCTGATCCCCGGCAAGATGGTCAACGGCATGGGCGGCGCGATGGACCTCGTCCACGGCGCCCGCAAGGTGATCATCATGATGGAGCACACGGCCCGCGACGGGTCGCCCAAGCTCGTACAGGAGTGCACCCTGCCGCTGACCGGCAAGGCCTGCGTCGACCGGGTCATCACCGACCTGGCGGTCGTCGACGTCACCCCCGACGGCTTCGTGCTCGTCGAGACCGCGCCCGGCGTCTCCGCCGACGAGGTCGCCGCCGCGACCGGCGCCCCGCTCACGATCGGCGACGCCGTCCGGGAGATGCAGCTGCCCGCCACGGTCTGACCCGGAGCGCCACGGGCGAGGACCCTGCGTCGGTTTCCGCGGAAACCGACGCAGGGTCCTCGCGCGTCCGGGGGCGGGCACCGGTGCCCGCCCCCGGACGCCGCGGACGCGGCCGTGGGTGTCGCTGTGCTCACACCGGGTTCCGGGCACGCCACGAGACCCCCAGGGGACGCCCGCTGCCGCCCCCCTGCATGGGGGCTCCGGGTCCACCGGGACCTACCTACCGTCGACCGCCATCGGGGACGCACTGCCATCCGCCTCCGGCGCCGAGCCGTCCGGGGGCCTTCCAGAACAACGCCAACCCGCAGCGGAGATCCCTCATGCGCAAGACCATCGTCGCCGCCGGCTCGTTCGCCCTCCTCCTGGGCTGCGCGACCGCGGCATCCGCCACCGTCGAGACGCCCGACAGCGAGCCCCTCGACCACGTCGTCGTCGCCACCGGGCTCGACAACCCCCGCCAGCTCGCCTGGGCCGGCCGGAACCTCCTGGTCGCCGAGGGCGGCGAGGGCGGCGAGGACTGCTCGCCGTCCCTGCCGGCAGCGGCGTCAGCGGCGCAGCCCGCGACCGACGCCCCGGCCGACGACACCGCACCGGCCGCCGTCCCGCTCGACGACGACGGCACCGCCGACCAGGGCAGCGGCGACGCCCCCGCCACGGCCACGGCCGACGACACCGCGCCGACCGCCGTCCCGCTCGACGACGACGGCACCGCCGACCAGGGCAGCGGCGACGCCCCGGCCACGGCCACGGCCACGGCCACGGCCACGGCCGACGACACCGCGACGGGCGCCGACGACGCGGCGACCGCTGCCACCGCCGCGGAGGAGGTCTGCGCCGGCGACACCGGCGCCATCGCGGCCGTCAACCGGCCCTCCCGCACCGAGGACGCCGAGGCCGAGCGCATCGTCGACGACCTGTACTCCGTGGAGTCCGCGGAGGGCACGGTCGGCTCCGACGGCGTCGCGGTCGGCCTCCCCGGCCTCCTGGTCATCGCGCAGGGCGAGGGGACCCCGGACGCGCTGGCGGAGCCGGGCGCCGAGACCGACGACAACGGCGCCGCCACCCAGGAGCACCTGCTGCTCAGCATCGACGGCGAGGTCCTGCCCTGGGTGGACCTCGGCGCGGAGGAGGAGCGCCTGAACCCCGACGGCAAGACGGCCCTGGACAGCAACCCCAACGCCGTGATCGTCGTCGACCCGACGCCCGAGGGCGATCCCGGCGAGGACGAGTACCTGCTCGTCGCCGACGCGGGCGCCAACGCCGTGTGGAAGGTGACGCCGGACTTCGACGACGTCGACGAGGACGGCCTCCCCGACTACGAGGTCGAGGTCTTCGCCGCCTACGAGTCCGACGACGACGAGGCCACCCCCGAGTTCGTCCCCAGCGCCCTCGACCAGGACGCCGACGGCAACATCTACGTCGGCGGGGTCGGCTCGCTCCGTCCCGGCGTCGCCGAGGTCGTCCGCTACGACGCCGACGGCGACGAGACCGGCCGCTGGGGCGGCTTCACCGGCATCAACGGCCTGGCCGTCGAGCCCGACGGCGAGCACGTCTACGTCTCGCAGATCCTCGGCAGCGAGGGCCCGCCGACCGGGACCGGCAGCGTCGTCCGGTTCACCACCGACGAGCCCGAGGACGCCACCTACGCGATCGTCGACGTCCCGTTCCCGTCCGGCCTGGAGCTGGGCCGCGGCGGCACGGTCTACGTCTCGGCGTACAGCACCCTCCCCGCCGACGCCGACGACCCCGCCACGGAGGACGTCGTCGAGGGCGGCCAGCTGTGGCGGTTCTCCTTCCCCGAGGACGCCGAGGAGACCGCGCTCCCGGTGACCGAGCCCACCGAGGCGGCGCCCGCCGAGTCGGCCCCGGCCGCACCCGCGGACGCCGGGACCGGCACGACGACACCTGACGCCGGGGTCGCGGCCACCGACGACGACGGGACCGCCGACCAGGGCAGCGGGGACGCGGCGATCGCCACGGTCCCCGGCGACAGCGCTGTCGCGGGGGACGACGGGACCGCCGACCAGGGCAGCGGGGACGCCACGCCCTGACCGCCGCCCCTCCGACCGACCGACCGTGCGGTGCCGCGACCCCTCCCGCGGCACCGCACGGTCGCGTCGGGGTCAGGCCCCGCGCAGCTCGTCGAGGATCGGCCCGGCCACCTTGAACGCGTGGTTGGCCGACGGCACGCCGGCGTACACGGCGGCGTGCTGGATGACCTCCGCGATCTCCTCGTCGGACAGGCCGTTGTTCTTCGCCGCCCGCACGTGGAGGGCGAACTCGTCCCAGTGCCGCAGCGCGATCGTGATCGACAGCGTCATCAGGCTGCGGTCCCGCCGCGCCAGCCCCGGCCGCTGCCAGATGTCGCCCCACGCCACCCGGGTGATGAAGTCCTGGAAGTCGGCGGTGAACGGGGTGGTGCCGGCGACGGCGCGGTCCACCCACGCGTCGCCGAGCACCTGCCGGCGCGTGGCCATGCCGGCCTCGCGGCGTTCGTCGTCGGTGCCGGGCAGCTCGCTCACCGCCGGCCTCCCGCCTCGTCGAGGTGGCCGAGCAGCGCGCCGGTGACCTCCTGCGGCTGCTCGACGTTGGCCAGGTGCGCCCCGGGGCTGACCGACACCAACCGGGCGTCCGGGACCGCGTCCACGATGGCCTGCTGGTGCTCCGGCGGGGTGGCCGGGTCCTCGACGCCGGAGACGACCAGGGTCGGGGCGCCGATCGTCGGCAGGTCGGCGCGCAGGTCCATCTCGGCGATCGCCTCGCAGCAGCCGGCGTACCCCTCGGCCGGCGTCCCGGCGATCATCGCCTCCATCCGCGCGGTCAGCTCGGGCTCGCGCTCCCGGAAGCCGGGCGTGAACCACCGCTGCACCACGACCGGGGCGAGCACGCCGGTGCCCTCGGTGCGGGCGGTGCGCGCCCGGTCGGTCCACATCTCGCGGGGGCCGAGCAGCGCGGACGTGCACAGCAGCGCGATCCGCCCCACGCGCTCCGGCTCGCGCGCCGCCATCCGCATCGCGGTCATCCCGCCCAGGGACAGCCCCACCACGTGCGCCCGCTGCACACCGAGCCGGTCCAGCAGCGCCACGACGTCGTCGACCAGGTCGTCGAGGCTGTACGGGCCCTCGGGCACGGGCGAGCTGCCGTGCCCCCGGGTGTCGTAGGTGACGACGCGGAAGCGCTCGGCCAGCGCGGGCACCTGGGGGTCCCACATGGCGCGCGTGGCGCCGAGGGAGTTGGAGAGGACGACGACCGGCGCGTCGCGCGGCCCCTCCTCGGTGTACGAGACCTCGACGGCGGTCATTGCTCCCCTTCGGTGAGTGCGGCGTGCTCGGCCAGGGCGGCGTCCACCTGGGCGCCGGCCTCGCCCACGTCCGGCGCGGCGGCGGCCAGCACGGCGGCTGGGTCGACATCGGTGCGGGCGGCGACCAGCTCGGCGAGCGGCCGGCCGGTGTCCCGCGCCGCGCGGACCGCGGCGGCGGCGGCGTCGTGGGCCGGACCCTTGCCCAGGGCCGGGGCGAGCGCGTCGGCGAGCGCGCCGGCCCGCG
>NZ_JALPKP010000052.1:0-34860 GCF_051383635.1 Geodermatophilus sp. CPCC 205506
CCGGCGGCGCCGCGGCCTCGGGTGCGGCCACCCGCAGCCCGAGCGCGCCGAGCCGCGCCACCGGCAGCCCCTCGTCGGGCAGCAGCACCCCGGCCGGGCCGTGCGCCGTGCGGCCGTCGGCCAGCGGAACCGGCAGCGCGGCGAGCTCCTCCCGGTCGATGCCGTCCAGCGCCGCGTACAGCTGCGCCCACCACGCCGGCGGCCGGTCGACGCCGCGCACCGCCTCGACGGCCTCGGCGGTGCTCACCCGGTGGACGCCGAGCGCGGCGAGGGCCGGCGCGTCGGTGCGGCGGGACCAGTCGGCCGGGAGCAGGCCGGGCAGCACGTCGGCGAGCGCGGCGACCCGCTCCTCGCTCGGCTCGGTGAGCACGGCGGCCCGGTCCGGTCGCCGGCGCTCGCGGTCGTCCCCGGCGACCGGCAACCAGGCGGTGTCGCGCAGCCGCGCCAGGGCCGCGGTGCCCAGGGCCGCGTCGAGCTCGGCGGCGGCCAGCCCGACGCGGGGCACGAGCGCGAGCACCGCCCGGTCGGCCGGGAGCCCGGTGAGCAGGTCGGCGTAGGCCGCGGCCGCGACGGCGACCAGCGCGTCGGTCACCGGCCCCGGCAGCACGTGCCGCCGGTCGGGCCCCAGCGGGAACGGGGCGACCAGGCGGGCGGGCAGGGTGAGCGGCTCGTCGCTGGGCGTCGGGCCGTGCACCCGCTGCGGCAGCGGCAGCGGCACCGGGCAGCCGTCGTCGTCGAGGGGCACCGCCCAGGTGACGGTGTAGGCACGACGGTCGCGCTCCTCCACCGGCCGGTCGGCGAGCAGCTCCGGCGCCAGCTCGCCGGAGCGCCGGGCCAGCCGCCAGGTCGTCGTCCGGGCGCCGTCGGTGAGGTCGGCCGCGTCGTCGCCGTGCCGCACGGCCAGCGAGCGGGTCGCGCCGTCGACGACGACGTCCACCGCGGCCAGGCCGGGCAGCGCCAGCAGCAGCTCGGCCTCGAACTCGTCGAGAGCGGCCCGGACGGCGGCCCGCGCGCCGGCCCGCAGCGGCAGCACGACCTCCGTGGCGAACCCCTCGGGCGGGCGCCCGTCGGCCGGCCAGGGCAGTCGCAGCACCGGCACCCCGCCCTCGCGGCGGGCCAGCTCGCCGCCGAGGGCGGGCACCGCGGCCACCTCGGCGCGGGTGCGGGCCGCGCTGAACGCGACCCCGCCCGAGATCGAGTGCACCGCCGGCTCGTCGCTCACCGCGAGGACGGCGGCGAAGCCGACGCCGAAGCGGCCCACGGTCGCGGCCTCGTCGCGCTTGGCCGAGGCGCGCAGCGAGGCCAGGCCGGCCACCCCCGCGGCGTCCAGCGGAGCGCCGGTGTTGGCCGCGCGCAGCACCTCGCCACCGGCCCCGTCGACCGCCAGCTCCAGCCGCAGCCGGCCGGGCACCTCCGCGCGGGCGGCGGCGTCGGCGGCGTTCTGGGCGAGCTCGACCAGCAGCCGGTCCCGGTAGCCGCCGCGGACGAGGTCCTCCTCGGCGTTGGCGTCCTCGCGGAAGCGGGCGGGCGAGTCGGTCCAGGCGGCGAGCACCCGCCGGCGCAGCCCGGCGGTGTCGAAGGGGTCGGACACGCCGGTCAGCATGGCAGCGGGGCTTGAGGACACCCCGTGGCCGGGTACCAGGACCTGCGTGAGCGAGCTTGCGAGCTCACCAGAAGACACAGCAGCGCCGCGAACGCGGCGACGAGCGCCAGCGAGGAGCCTGCGTGAGCGAGATCGACGTCTCCCGGTACCGGCTGAAGGCCCTCCCCGACGACCAGTCCGACGAGGACTGGGACGACGACGGCGAGCTGTACGGCCCCGACGGCCGGCGCGTGGACACCTGGCGGGAGGGCTATCCGTACGCCGAGCGGATGCCGCGCCGGGAGTACGAGCGGGAGAAGCGGAGGCTGCAGATCCAGCTGCTGCGGCTGCAGGGCTGGGTGAAGGACACCGGCCAGCAGGTGGTGATCCTCTTCGAGGGCCGGGACGCGGCCGGCAAGGGCGGCACGATCAAGCGCTTCACCGAGCACCTCAACCCGCGCGGCGCCACGGTGGTCGCGCTGGACAAGCCCTCGGAGCGCGAGCAGACCCAGTGGTACTTCCAGCGCTACATCGCGCACCTCCCCGCCGCGGGCGAGATCGTGCTGTTCGACCGGTCCTGGTACAACCGCGCCGGCGTCGAGCGGGTGATGGGCTTCTGCACCGACGAGCAGTACGAGCGGTTCATGCGCCAGTGCCCCGAGTTCGAGCGGATGCTCGTCGACAGCGGCATCCACCTGGTCAAGTTCTGGTTCTCGGTGTCCCGGCGCGAGCAGCGGACCCGCTTCATCGTCCGGGCGATCGACCCGGTCCGGCAGTGGAAGCTCTCCCCCACCGACCTCGCCTCGCTGGACAAGTGGGACGACTACACGGCGGCCAAGGAGGCGATCTTCGCCGTCACCGACACCGACCACGCGCCCTGGACGGTGATCAAGAGCAACGACAAGAAGCGGGCCCGGCTGGAGGCGCTGCGCCACGTCCTCTGCTCACTGCCCTACGCGGGCAAGGACGAGGCCGTCGTCGGCCGGCCGGACCCGAACATCGTGGTCGCCGCGGCCGACGTCCTCGAGTCCGACCGGGAGGCGCTGGAGCGGGAGGACCTCGTCCCCGCGAGGTGAGCCCGGGGATGACGACGGGGCCGCCGCCGGAGGATCCGGCGACGGCCCCGTGAGGGGTGCGTCGGGGTCAGCCCTGGCCGATGATCGCCGCGCTCTCGCCGGAGTAGTCCCACTCGCCGACCGACTCCCAGCCGCCGGTTTCCACCGAGTAGGCGCCCATCTCGCCGGACTCCACCGCGTACGGGTCCTCCGGACCGCTGGTGACGTTCTGCGGCTTGATCATGAGCGGCCGCTCCATGTCCATGTTCCAGGCGGCGTTCATGACGTTCGCCCGGGTCAGGCCACCCTCCAGCTCGACGGCGTCGCGCAGGTTCTGCACCATCATCACCGCGAAGTTGTAGCCGTCGAGCGCGTTGCCGAACTGCGCCGCCTGCGACTCGCCGGCGGCCTCCATGTCGGCCAGGTACTCCTGCACCGCCGGGTCGTCGGCCCAGCGCGGGTCGGTCGGGTCCTTGCGGAACAGCGGGACGACGGCGCCCTCGCCGGCCGGGTCGGACGGCGTGACCCACTGCCCCGCCGCGTTGGCCGAGGAGTTCAGCACGACCAGGCCGTCGTAGCCGGCGCGGGCCAGGCCGGTGAGGAAGCCCGGCGCGTAGTTGGGCAGCGCCTCGAGCACGATGGCGTCCGGCTCACCGGCGACCGCCGCCGACACCTGGGCGTCGATGTTGGTCGATCCGGCCGGGATGGTCTGCGCCTCCTGCACGGTCAGCCCGGCCTCCTCGGCGAGCGCCGGGAGGGCCGTGCCGAAGTCCTCGGCCAGCGCGTCGGAGCCCTTGATCTCGGCGACCGTGCCGTTCGGCACCTGCTCGGCGATGTAGTCGACGATGGCCTTGGCCTCCACCGGCGCCGGCGGGATGCCGTTGATCGTCCACTCGTGCTCCTCCGGGTCGGCGAAGGCCGCCCCGGTGGTGATGGACCACAGCTGCGGCACGCAGGCCTGCTCGTAGATCGGCTGCGTGGCGCTGATCTGCGGGGTACCGATCTGCGACAGGTTGACGAAGACGGCCTCCTCGCCGACGAAGGCCTGCGCGTTGGTGACCGCGCGGGCGGCGTCGAAGGCGTCGTCCTTGACCACCAGCTCGAGCTGGTGGCCGTCGATGCCACCGTCGGCGTTGACCTTCTCGATGTAGGCGTTGAAGCCCGAGACGTTCGCCGCGCCGGCCACGGCCAGCGGACCGCTCAGCGGCTGGCTGGTGCCGATCCGGATCGGCTCGCCCTCGGCCAGCTCGGTCGTGGCGTCCTCCGGGCAGGCGGAGGTGTCCACGACGAACTGGCCCTCCTCGTTGGTCTGCCCACCGCCACCGCCACCGGAGCTGCCCTCGCTCCGGGTGTCCCCGCAGGCGGCGACCCCCAACAGCAGCAGGCCGGCGCTGGCCAGCGCCATCGAGCGGGACGTTCTCGTCATCGAGTTCTCTCCTCCTGGCCGGAGCCACGGACTGAGGGCACACCCCGGGCGGGCTGCCCGGGGTCGGGGGACGGGTCGTGCTGGGACGGGTGGTGCTCGGCAGCGGGCCGCAGCGGCCCGCCGATGGCCGGCGTCGGGCCGGCCAGTCCGCCGTCGGGCGCGCCCGGCGTGGTGTCGCTGCCCGAGGAACCCGCCACCGTCGCGGCCTCGGGCGGGACGATCACCAGGAAGCGGGTGCGAAGCCGGGTGAGCAGCGGCACCAGGCCGGCGGGCACGAAGTAGATGAAGACGATGAGGATGACGCCGTAGATCACGTTGGCGAACAGCCCCGGCTGGTCGGTGAGCTCGCGCAACAGCGGGATCTGGCCGGCCCACTCCGCCGTGTAGTACGGCAGGAAGACCATGGCCAGGCCGCCGATCCAGGCACCGGAGACGGTGGCGGCGCCGCCCAGCACCATCGCGGTGATGAACAGCAGGGTGATCGTGAAGCCCACCGTCGTCGGGCTGACGATCGGCGTGGTCAGCAGGTAGAGCGAGCCGCCGATCGCGCCGAACAGGGCGCTGACGGCGAACGCCACCGTCTTCACCTCCGCCGGCCAGACGCCCGAGATCGCCGCCGCGGTCCCGTTGTCCCGCAGCGCGACCATCGACCGGCCGACCCGGCTGCGGACCAGACCGGTCGCCAGCCAGAACAGCACCCCGGCGATCGCCGCCATGACGAGGAACATCCAGCCGCGGTCGGAGACGTCCAGGCCGAACCAGCTCGGCTTGTCCCAGGCGATCCGCACGGTCTTGCCCGCCACGCCGCCGGTGCCCAGCGCGATGCCGACCGGCTGGCTGACCACGACCGGGAAGGCGACGCCGACGGCGAGGGTGATGACCGCGAGGTAGAGGCCGTGCAGGCGCAGGGCCGGGACGCCGACGACGAAGCCCAGCGCCAGGCCCAGCAGCGCGGCCACCGGCACGGTCGCCGCCCAGGCCCAGCCGTGGTCGGTCACCAGGATCGCCGTGGTGTAGGCGCCGATCCCGAAGAAGGCGCCGTGACCGAGGGACACCTGACCGGTGAAGCCGGTGACCAGGTTGAGGCCCAGCACCGCCACCGCGTAGGCGATCACCAGGCTGAACTGGCCGATCCGGAAGTCGCCGGCCAGCAGCGGCAGGGCCAGGACGACGAGGACGGCCAGCAGCAGGCCGCTCCCCTGCCAGACGCGGTGGGCCCGCGAGCCCTCGCGGACGACGCGTGCGGTGCTCACACCCGCTCCAGGGTCTTGGTCCCGAACAGGCCCTGCGGCCGGACCAGGAGGACGACGAGGACGACGACCAGCGCGATGACCAGGCTCAGGTCGCCCTTGATGACGGTGAACAGCCCGGGCACGAAGGCCATGACCAGCCCGAGCACCAGGCCGCCCACCGCCGCCCCCGGGACGCTGTCGAAGCCGCCCAGAGTCGCCGCGGCCAGGCCGAAGATGAGGATCGCGCCCATCGAGTTGAAGTCCAGGGCGCCCGCGGTCTCCGCGACGAGAGCGGCGGCCAGCGTGCCCAGCGCCGCGGCGATGCCCCAGCCGAACATGTACATCCGGCCGACCGGGATGCCCATGACCTCGGCGGCCTCGCGGTTGGCCGCGACCGCCCGGTAGCCCAGGCCCAGCTTGGTCTTCTCCAGCAGCAGCCAGAGGCCGAGCAGGAGCGCGACCAGGACACCCAGGACCCCCAGCGACACGTGGGTGACGAAGAACGGCGGGGCGCCGCCGATGACGTCGATCTTGTCCTCGATGCCACCGGGGAACGGCCGGGGCGGGGCTACCGGCTGGGTCCCCCAGATGATGGCGACGCCGGCGTTGATGATCAGGAAGAGCGCCAGCGTGGCGAGGATGACCGGGAAGATGCCGCGCCGCTCCAGCGGCCGGATCAGCCCCCGCTCCAGGCCGGCGCCGAAGGCGAAGGACAGGACCATCGCGATCGCGATCGCCGGCCAGACGTCCACGCCGTTCCGGATCAGCTCGAAGACGGCGAAGGCGCCGAGCGTGGCCATCTCGCCCTGGGCGAGGTTGATGTGGCTGGTCGTCTTGTAGACCAGCACGATCGCCAGCGCGACCAGCGCGTAGAGCGCACCGTTGGTGAGCCCGCCGGTGAGCAGGGTGAGCAGGTAGGCGGGGTTGTCGATGTTGGGTGACACGTCGGCGGTCCCGTCAGTAGCCCAGGTAGGCGCGGCGCATGTCCTCGTTGCCGCGGACCTCGTCGGCACTGCCCGACAGCACGATGGACCCGGACTCGAGCACGTACCCGCGGGAGGCGAAGGACAGCGCGAGCTCGGCGTTCTGCTCGACGATGAGCATGGAGACGGACTCCTCGCGGTTGATGGTCTCGAGCTGGGCGAACAGCTCGCGCGTGATGATCTGGGCCAGCCCCAGCGACGGCTCGTCGAGCAGCAGCAGCCGCGGGCGGGCCATCAGCCCGCGGGCGATGGCGAGCATCTGCTGCTCACCGCCGCTCATGCCGCCGGCCAGCTGGGTGCGGCGCTCGGCCAGCCGGGGGAAGACGCCGTACCAGCGCTCCATGTCGGCCTCGATGCCCTTGGCGTCCCGGCGGTTCCAGGCCCCGACCCGCAGGTTCTCCTCGACGCTCAGGACGCCGAAGACCCCGCGCCCCTGCGGCACGTGGGAGATGCCCTGCCGGACGATCCACTCGGTCGGCCGCCCGGTCAGCTCGGTGCCGCCCAGCCGGACCGACCCGCGGGTGCCGACCATGCCGCAGATCGCGCGCAGCGTGGTCGTCTTGCCCGCGCCGTTGGCCCCGAGGAGGACGACGACCTCGCCGTCGCCGACGGTCAGGTCGAGTCCACGGAGCACCTCGACGGCGCCGTAGGCCGCGTGCACGTCCGACAGCTGCAGCAGCGGCTCAGCCACGGTGCCGCCCGCCCGTCGTCCCGGCGTCGTGGACGTCGCCGCCCAGGTAGGCCTCGATGACCGCCGGGTCGCGCTGCACCTGGGCCGGGGTCCCGTCGGCGATCCGCCGGCCGAAGTTCAGCACCGTCACCCGGTCGCTGACGCTCATCACCATCTTCATGTGGTGCTCCACCAGGAGGACCGACAGGTCGAAGTCGTCGCGCAGGCCGCGGATCACCGCGCCGAGCTCGTCGACCTCGGAGTGGGTGAGGCCGTTGGCCGGCTCGTCGAGCAGCAGCAGCTTCGGGCGGGCGGCCATGGCGCGGGCCAGCTCGATCCGCTTCATGGTGCCGAAGGGCAGCCCGGCCACCGGGCGCAGCGCGAGGTCCGCCAGGCCCAGGCGCTCCAGCAGCGCCATCGCGTCGGCGCGGGCGGCGGAGTCGTTGCGGCGGGTGCCGAGCCGCAGTGCCGACCGCACCCAGCCGCCCGAACCTCGCGAGTGCGCGCCGACGGTGATGTTGTCCAGCACCGTCATCGACGGGAACAGCGCGATGTTCTGGAACGTGCGGGCCACGCCCACCTCGGCGATCCGGTGCGCGGGCAGCCGGAGCAGGTCGGTGCCGTCGAGCAGCACCCGGCCGGAGCTCGCCTCGTACACGCGGCTGACGACGTTGAACATCGTCGTCTTGCCGGCGCCGTTGGGTCCGATCAGCCCGCAGATGCTCCCCCGCGACACGTCGAAGGAGAGTCCGTCGAGGGCGACGACGCCGCCGAAGCGGACGCTGACGTCCTCCACCCGCAGCAGCGGCGCCGCGCCGTCTCCCTGCTGCCGCGGCGTGGCGGCAGCCGTCGCACCGGTCATCGGGTCACTGCCACCGGAGGAAGCCCATGCCGCAGCCGGTGCCCGCAGCCGTGCGGTAGCACGGGGCGTACTCCGACCACGCGACCTCGCGGTCGTGCACGGCGCCGGCGACGGCGACCCAGTTGCGGATCTCCGAGGAGCCGGCGTTGAGCAGCTCGTCGGGGATGGTCCGCAGCGACCCGGCGTCCCGGTCGGCGATGCCGTCGAGGACGCGGCGGTCCAGCTCCTCGTCGACGACGAAGTGCGACAGCCCGCCGGAGGCCACCAGCACCACCCGGGCCTCGACCGGTGAGGCCTCGATGGCCGCGCCGAGGGCCACCCCGAAGTCGTAGCAGCGCTTCGCCGACGGCTGGTTGGGCGGGTAGTAGGTGTTCAGCATGACCGGCACGACCGGGACGTCGGTCCGCTCGCCGAGCAGCCGCTGGATGATGAAGCCGTAGGCGTGCCCGAACCCGTGGCCGGGCGGCGTGCTGGCGATGCTGGCGACGTCGAACTCGCGGGCCACCAGGCCGCGGATGGCGTCGAGGGCCAGCTGGGGGTGGCCGTCGAACTTGTGGACGGCGTCCATCGCGTAGCCGGTCTTGACCGCCTCGAAGAACTCCCCGGGCGGGGCGCCCTCCATCGTCCCGGTCTCCCAGCTGTCGCCCCAGAAGACGGCCATCGACGGCTGGTTGGTCGCGTCGAAGACCTCCTCCTGGTCGTCACCGATGACCACGAGGACGTCGGGCCGCAGCTCGGTGAGGTCGGCGGCGAGCCGGTCCATGCCCTGCACGCAGGCGGCGTAGCGCTGCTCCCACACCTCGTCGGTGAGCTGGTCGGCGTACCGCTCCCCCACCGCGGCCGACAGCTCGTCGAAGGTGACGTGCCGGCCGGAGGTGTCGTGCAGCTCCTTGTTGGTGCGGTCCTGGGCCGCCCGCTCCCGCCAGAGGCGGGGGTTGGTGAGCAGCATCGGGCTGTGCGAGGTGCCGATCGCCCCGACGATGGTGGCCATCAGTGCTCCCTGGGATCCGTGTCGCCGGCGGTCAGTTCTGGACCTGCTTGCCGGTCACCGGGTGCACGTAGTGGAACGGCATCGTCTCGGTGTGCGGGAACATCTTCCAGTCGTCGACGATCTCGTCGGGACCGTGCGGGTCGTTCGGGTAGGTCTCGGTCAGGTAGCCCTCGTACTCGACCGGGGAGCGCGACCAGCCCTTGTCGAAGTCGCCCTGCCAGAACGACCGCATGTTGAGGACCCTGATCCGCCACTCGCCGTCCTGCTTGACGTACTCGTTCTCGTAGATGCCGCCCTCGAACCACTGGCGGAAGCCGGGCACGGTCTCGTGCGTGCCGGCCTGCATCACCGAGCGGAAGCGGGCCTTGGCGGACTGCCCGTCCTCCGACAGCGTGATGATCCCCTGCATCTGCGGGTGGTCGAGCAGCCGGCCGTAGCGCGGCCCGTTGTGGCCCTCGGCGAACTTGGTCATGAAGCGGCCGGTGTAGAGGCGCTTGACGCCCTCCTTGCCGTGGAAGACGCCGTGCAGGAAGTGCACGCGCGCCCCCTCGTCGGCGAACAGATCGACGACCTCCTCGTAGTACGTCTTGTCGAGGTAGTAGCCGTACGTGTACTGGAGCCGCCGGATGGCCTCGATGTCCTCGGCCCGGGCGACCCGGTTCTCCAGCTCCGCGATCCGCGCCTCGAGGGCGGCCACCTGGTCAGTCATCTCGCTCCTCCGCGTCGTCCTCCGCCAGCACCGCCATGGTTCGGCGGGGGCATGGCGAAGGTATGCGTGACGGTGGTCACCGTCAAGAATGCGACAAACGTTTCCGCGTGGCGCAAGGACGGTGGCCGATCCGGGGCCTCCGGTGCGGGGGCTCTCGGAGACAAACTCGCAGCTCAGACGCGTGCGAACGGCGGTCGGACCACCCGTTTCTGTGGCTCCGGTCTCTTGAGTCGCTTCCTTGACGGGAGGCAGGGACAGTGCAAGTCTCCGACCGATCGCCCGCCGGGCCGGCACCGCCGGTGCGCCGGCGCGTGCGGCGCCGGGCACGGCCCGGCCGACGGGCACCGGGGCCCGGCCGAGGAAGGGGACGACACATGCTGATCGACGCCGCCGCGAGGCTCGAGCCGGAGGCGCTGCGGTGCCCCTTCCCCGGCTACGCCGAGCTGCGCGAGCGCGGGGTGACCTTCGTCGAGGCCGCCAACGCCTACCTGGTGACCCGCGCCGACGACATCGACGCCGTGCTCCGCGACCACGAGACCTTCAGCTCGCGCAACGCCATCGGCGCGCCGCCGATCCCGCCGGACAGCGAGATGGCCAAGCGGGTGCCGTTCCTGCTGCTGTCGGACGAGCCGGAGCACTCCGAGCGCCGCAGGCTCGTGCAGCGCGCGTTCACGCCGAGCCGGCTGGCGAAGTTCGAGCCGCGCATCCGGGAACTGTGCACCGCCCTGGTCGAGGACATGCGCGGGCGGACCGAGGTCGACTTCATGGCGGAGTTCGCCGTTCCGCTGCCGATCGCCGTCATCACCACCGTCCTGGGCGTGCCGGACGAGGAGACCGCCTCCTTCCGCCGGCTGTCGGAGGAACTGGCCGCCACGGTGGGCAACCACGCCGCCGACCCGGCCGACATCGTGCGCATCGCCAAGGAGTTCGCCGACCTGCTGGCGCCGTCCCTGGAGGCCGCCGCGGCCGCCGAGGAGGAGGACACGATCCTCCACACGATCGCCGCCGCCGAGCGCACCGCCGGGCTGCCCCGGCACGACTCGACCCGGTTCGTCATGGAGCTGCTGATCGCCGGCAACGTGACGACGACCGACCACCTCGGCAACAGCATGGTGCTGCTGGCCGGCGACCCCGAGCTCGCCGACCGGTTGCGCACCGACCCGACCCGGCTCTCCTACTTCATCGAGGAGTCGCTGCGGCTGGAGTCCCCGATCCAGGGGCTGTTCCGCATGACCACCCGCGACACCGAGGTCGGCGGGGTGCCGATCCCCGCCGGCTCCCGCGTGCAGGTGATGTACGGCTCGGGCAACCGCGACGCCGCCCTGGTCGAGCGCCCGGACGAGCTGGACCTGGCCCGCCGGGCGCCCTCGGCGCACCTGGCCTTCGGCAAGGGCGTGCACTCCTGCCTGGGCAACATCCTCGCCCGGCTGGAGAGCAGGGTGGCACTGGAGGCCCTGCTGGGCAGCACCACGCGGATCGAGCTGGCGGTCGACCCCGACGGCATCGACTACCTGCGGAGCTTCGTCAACCGCGGGCCGCAGGCCCTGCCGCTGCGCCTGACGTGGTGACCCCGGCGACCGCCGTCGTCACCGGCGGCGCCCGCGGCATCGGCCGGGCGCTGGCCGAGCGGCTGCGCGCCGACGGCCACCGGGTCACCGTCCTCGACGTCGTGGAGCCGGACGACGCCGCGACGACGGACTGGGTGCGCTGCGACGTCACCGAGCCCGACGAGCTGCGGGCCGCCATGACCGACGTCGCCGAGCGGGCGGACGGGGTCGACGTCCTGGTGAACAACGCCGGGCTGATCTCACCGCGCCGTCCGTACCTGGAATCGGGCAAGGACGAGCTGCTCCGGTACCTGACCGTCAACGCCGTCGGGTACGCACTGGCCACCCAGGCAGCCCACCCGTGGCTGGTCGCGAGCGACCGGGGGTGCGTGGTCAACGTCGCCTCGCGGACCTTCTTCACCGGCAGCCCCGGGCAGCTGGCCTACGTCGCGAGCAAGGGCGCGGTCATCGGCATGACCCGGGTGCTGGCCAAGGAGCTCGGCCCGGCCGGGGTGACGGTCAACGCGGTCATGCCCGGGCAGGTCGCCACCCCGGGCACCGAGCAGTACAACTCGGAGGAGGACTTCGACCGCACGATGGCCCAGCAGGCGATCCGGCGGCGGGTCCAGCCGGAGGACCTCGCCGGCCTGGTCTCGTTCCTCTGCGGCCCGGACGCCCGGATGATCACCGGCCAGACGATCGTCTGCGACGGCGGCGGCTACCTCCACTGACCCCGAGGGCCCCTGAGGGGCAGGAATGGCCATCTCTGCCCCTCAGGGACGACGTCAGCGGGGCAGGCCGAGGGCCCGCGCGACCAGGTTGCGCTGGATGTCGTTGGTCCCGCCCGAGACCACCATCATGATCGACAGCCGCAGGGACTCCTCGAACGTCTGCGGCGCCCCCGCGTTGGGCCCGTCGGCCAGCGCCGCGGCCGGGCCGAGCAGCTGGAGCACCGCCACGCCGAGGTCCTCCTCGAGCTCGCTGCCGATGATCTTGGCCATGGCGGCAGCCGAGGGGTCGCTGCCCGCCTGCAGTGCCCGCCGCGTGCTGGACGCGACCAGTGCCCGGGCCGCCTGAAGCCGCACCGCCAGGCCGGTGAGGGTCGCGCGGGCCGCGGACCCCCGCTCCCCGGTCGCCGCCGGGTCGGCCCGCAGGACGCCGAGCAGGTCGTCGAACAGCCGGAGCAACCGGGCCGTTCCCGAGGCGATGTGGATCCGCTCGTGCGCCAGCGCCTCGGTGAGCACCCGCCAGCCCGCGCCCGGCTCGCCGATCCGGGCCGAGTCCGGTACCCGCACGTCGTCGAAGAACGAGGAGCAGGAGATCTCCCCGCCCAGCGACCGGTGCTCCTGGATGCTCCAGCCGGGCAGCCCGACCGGGAAGCAGAACACGGTGATCCCCGCGTGCGCGCGCGCCTCGGGGTCGGTGCGGGCGGCCAGCCAGATCCACTCGGCCGTGTGCGCCCCTGTCCCCCACATCTTCTGCCCGTTGACCACCCAGTCCTCGCCGTCCCGGCGCGCGCCGGTGCGCAGGTGGGCGAGGTCGGACCCGATCTCGGGCTCGGAGTAGCCCAGGTAGAACGGCATCCGCCCGCGGCTGATCAGCGGCAGGAACTGCGCCCGCTGCTCGGGACTGCCGTGCGCCGCGATCGACGGGCCGAGCATCCCGGCCGCCACGCGGGACTGCCGCGCCAGCCCGGCGTAGGTGAGCTCCTCGCCGATCGCCACCTGCTCGGCGGGGTCGGCACCGCGGCCGCCGTACTCGGCGGGCAGCCCCGGGGCGAGGTAGCCGGCGTCGGCCAGCAGGTCGAGCAGGGCCGGGTCCTCGCCGGTGAGCCCGGCCGGCACCCGCTCGGCGACGAAGGCGCGCACCTCGGCGCGCGCGGCCTCGGCCTGCTCCCCCAGGTCGAGCGGCGGCAGGCCGGCGCCGGGCTCCAGCAGCAGGTCCGCCGGCTCCCCGGAGGCGGCCGGCAGGGCGGCCAGCCGGGTGACGTCGGCGTGCACCCGGCGGAACAGCCACGGCGCCGCGTGCTCCTCGAAGTACCCGACGGCGGCGAGCGTGTGGTGCGCCCCGAACTGCACCCGGGCCGCGGTCGCCGCCGCGTGCGCGACGGCGAGCTCGGCGGCCAGCACCCAGGCCGGGTCCCCGTCGACGCCGAGCCGCACGGCCTCCTCGGCCAGCGCGGCGAAGGCGGCGACGTCGATGGCGCCGTTCACGCAGCGGTGCGAGACCGCCTGGAACGCGCCGATCGGGCGGCCGAACTGGTGCCGCAGGTTCGCGTGCTCGAGCGCCATGTCCGCCGAGCGCGCCGCCGCGCCGTACGCCCGCGCGGCCAGGGCCAGCCGGAGCACCGTGCGGGCGGCCCCGGCGTCCCCGGCGGTCACGGGCACGGTCGCCGCACCCTCCAGCGTCACGTCGACGTCGGACCAGGCCGGCGCCGGCGTCCCGGCGGTGGAGCGGACGGCGGCGACCGGGGCCAGCCGGATCTCGCCGTCCCCCGCCGGGAGGAGCAGGACGTGCGTCGCCGCTCCGGCCGCCTCGACGAACCGGACCGTGCCGCCGGAGACCGACTCCGCGGCGGCCACGACCGGCCGGATCCGCCCCTCGGCCACCGACTCGGCGAGCTCCCCGCCGAGCAGGCGGGTCGCGACGTAGGCGTCGGCGAGCGGCAGCGGGCAGGCCAGCCGGCCGAGCTCGCCGGTGACCGCGATCAGGGCGTCGAGGGCACCTTCGCCACCGAGCTCGGTCCAGCCCTGCCGGACGGCGACCTCCCAGGCCGCCCGCAGCGCGGTGTCGCCGGCCTCGGGACGGCCCGCGGTCTGCGGCGCGTCCCAGGCCGGGGCCAGCGCACCGGAGACGGTCGCCCGCAGGTCGGCGAGCTCCTCCGCGGCGAGCGCCGTCATGCCGGCTGCGGACCCTTCCAGCGGCTGAACACCTTCCGGGCGTTCTCCTCGAAGATCCCCCGGCGGTCGGCGTCGGTCAGCGCCCCGATGCCCTCGATGACCGGCTTGAGGTCGTCGAACGGCCGCCCGGTCGCCGGGTCGGTGACCGAGCCGCTGCCCGGCTTCTCGGTGCCGAACAGGCAGCGGTCGGCGCCCACGGTCTGGAACAGGTAGGCCAGCGACGCCTGGTTGTAGAGCACGGTGTCGAACCACAGCCGGCGCAGCGACTCCTCGAACCGCTCCTCGAGGGCGTCCTTGCCCAGGCCCGGCGCGAGGCGGGCGGCCTGCCAGCGGCCGATCTGGTAGGGGATCGAGCCGCCGCCGTGGCCGACGATGATCTTCAGGTCGGGGAAGTCGAGGAACGTCCGCGAGCGCATCAGCGAGAGGACGGCGATCGACTCCTCGGTGATGAAGTGGTCGCTGTAGACCTCGCGGCCGTTGTAGCAGCCCGCGGAGTGGATCAGGGCCGGCACGTCGAGCTCGACCAGCTTCTCCCACAGCGGGTACCAGAACTCGGAGCCGAGGGTCGGGGTGTCGCCGCCGGTGCCCTCGTACGGGTCGGGGTTGAGGCTGACGCCGATGAAGCCGAGGTCCTCGACGGCGCGGGTCAGCTCGTCGAGGCAGGACTGCACCGGCGCTCCGGCGCACAGCGGCAGGCCCGCGACCCCGGCCAGCCGGTCCGGGTGCAGCGCGACCGACCTCGCGATGACGTCGTTGTTCGCGCGGATCCAGCGGTGCACGATCTCGGCCGGCTTCGCCGAGTGCATCTGCTGGAACGGCCGCGGCGAGATGAACTGCACGTCGGTGCCGACGCCGTCCATGATCGCCACGTTGGCCGCGGCCGCCTGGGCCAGCGCCTCGTCGGTGATCTTCGGCGGGTCCTGGTGGTACCCGCCGCTGCCGAGCAGCTGGGCGCGGTAGGCGTAGAACACCTCCGGCGCGACGACGTGGGCGTGGGCGTCGATGATCACGGGGTCTCCTCGGTTCCGGGGTCGTCGGTCACGTAGGCGATGACCTCGCACTGCACGTGGAAGGCCGGCGGCAGGTCGCCGGGCACGGTGTGCCGGGCCGGCCGGCCGGCCGGGTCGGGGAACATGGCGAGCCAGTGCTCGTCGATCGCGGCGCGGGCGGAGCGGTCGCGCACGTGGAACGTCAGCTTGGCGACGTGGTCGGTGGTCGCCCCGCCGGCCTCGAGCACCCGCCGCACGTTGGCGAAGACCAGGGCGACCTGCGCGGCGACGTCGTCGGGCAGGTCCCCGGTGACCGGGTCCTGGCCCAGCACGCTGCTGGAGACCAGCAGCGGCCCCACCCGGCAGGCCATCGGGATCGGCACCCCGCCGTGGTGCAGCCCCTCGACCTCGATCGACCGTCTCATCGCGCGCCTCCCGGCAGGCCGAAGAGCTCCAGCGTCGTGGCACCCGCGCGCAGCTGCGCCATCACGCCGGCCTCCTCGCGCTCGCGTGCCTCGCCGGCGGTGACGGCCGCCTCCGCCTGGTCGGCCGGGACGACGACCACCCCGTCGGCGTCGCCGACGACGAGGTCACCGGGCGAGACGTGGACGTCGCCGAGGCGCAGCCGGCCGCCGAGAGCGCCCGGTCGCAGCGGGTCCTTGACCGTGCCGCGGATGCAGGTGCCGGTGCTGAACACCGGGAAGCCGAGCCGCTGCATCTGCACCGCGTCGCGCACGCAGCCGCTGATGACCAGGCCGGCGATGCCCCGCTCCTGGGCCGCGGTGGCCATGATCTCGCCCCAGTAGCCGAAGTCCTCCCCCGTGCCGACCTCGGCGACCAGCACCTCGCCGGGGGCGGCGGCGTAGATCGCGCGGTGCAGCCAGAGGTTGTCCCCGTCGGGGCACAGCACGGTCGCGGCCGGGCCGGCGATCGGCGGCTGCTCACGGTACAGGGCGCCGATCGACGAGGGCAGCGCCCCGATCCGCCCGGCCGCCTCGTGGACGGTGGACGCGCCCAGGTGCGCCGCCCGCGCGACGAGGTCTCCGTTCCAGCCGCTCACCGGTTCTCGCTCGCGCGCTGCAGCTCGTGGTAGCCCTGCGCGGCACGCGCCTCGCGCAGGCTGCTGCCGGCCAGGGCGGCGGCGAGGATGGCGCCCTCGCGCTCCTCGATCTCCCGGGTGATCGCGAGCACCTCCTGCTCGTACTCGACCGGGACGACCACCACGCCGTCGTCGTCGCCGACGAGCAGGTCGCCGGCGCGCACCCGGATGCCGGCGACGCTGACCGGCGCGCCGACGTCGGAGACGGTCACCCGGTCCTTGCCGGTGCGCATGAACCAGCCCCGGCTGTAGACCGGGTAGCCGATGTCGCGGGCCCGGTGCACGTCGCGGCAGACGCCGTCGATGACGGTGCCGGCGATGCCGCGCTGCGAGGCGACCGCGGTGAGGATGTCCCCCCAGACGGTGCAGTCCTCGCGGCCGCCGTTGTCGATCACGACGACGTCCCCCGGGGGGACGTCGTCGACGAAGTCGCCCACGGTGCCAGGCGGCCGGCCGGTGGCCACGTACCGGACGGTGAAGGCCCGCCCGAGCAGCCGCTGCCCGGGCGCCAGCGGCTTGACGCCCTGGCAGGCGGCGAGCAGGGCCAGGCGGTCCATCGCGTCGGACAGCGCGGCCGTGGGCAGCCCGGCGAACTCGGAGACGGGCAGCGGGGCACTCATGGGGCTCCTGGTCTGGGTCAGCGGGGGCTGGGGAACTGCGAGTCGTGCATGACGTCGACGACGGAGCGCCCGGAGCGCACCGCGGCGACCATGTCGCGCTCGCGGGCGGCGATCCGCTCGGCGAGCTCGACCACCGGCTCGGCGAGGTCCGCGGGCACCACGACGGCGCCGCACACGTCGGCGACGAGCAGGTCGCCGGTCCGCGCCGGGACGCCGCAGACGGTGATCTCCTCGTCCATGCCCAGCTGCACGATGCGGCCGCGGGCGCTGGTGGGGACGACGGCCCTCCCGAACACCGGCAGCCCGAGCTGCTCGCTCTCGCCGATGTCGCGGCAGGCGCCGTCGATGACGATGCCGGCGATCCCGGCCTGGGTGGCGGCGGTGCTGAGGATGCCGCCCCAGGAGGAGACGTCGGTGCGGCCGCCGGCGTCGACGAGGACGACGTCCCCGCGTTCGGCGGTCTCGATCAGCCGGGTGCCGAGGTGGACGGTGGGTCCGGACCCGGGCTCCCGGGGGCCGACCCGCAGCGTGCGGACCCGGCCGACGACGACCCGGGGCACCGGCCACAGCGGCCGCACCCCGGAGAGGACCCCGGCGCGCCCGTAGCCGTCGAGGGCGTCGGAGAGCGCGCAGGTGTCGAGGGCCGCCAGCCGGGCCGGCAGCGTGGCCGACCCGGCCGGCGAGCCCGACATCAGACCAGCTGCCGGACGACGCTGGCCGCCACGCACGCCGGCTTGGGCGAGCCCTCGACCTCGAAGGTGACGGTGGTCAGCACCTGCACGCCGCCCTTGATGTCGGTGACCTCGTCGATGCTGGCCTTGGCGCGCAGCTTGGCGCCCACCGGCACCGGGGAGGGGAAGCGCACCTTCTCCAGGCCATAGTTGACGCCCATGCCGAAGCCGGTGAACTTGTACAGCTGCGGCAGGAAACGCGGGATCAGCGACAGGGTCAGGAAGCCGTGCGCGATCGGGCCGCCGAACGGGCTCTCCTTCTTGGCGCGCTCGACGTCGACGTGGATCCACTGGTGGTCACCGGTGGCGTCGGCGAAGAGGTTGACCATCTCCTGGGTCACCTCGACCCAGTCGGTGGGGCCGACCTCCTTGCCGACCATGCTCTTGACGCCCTCGACGCCGTCGACGGTGATGGGGGTGGTCATGGGTTCTCCTCGTTCTGCGGGGACTGCCGGACGGGTGGTGCGGGACTACTCGGCGGACTCGGCCAGGTGCCGGGCCCAGGTCAGATCGGCCTTGCCGGACGGGCTGCGCTTGAGCTCCTCGACGACGACCAGCTCCCGGGGCCGCTTGTGGTCGGCCAGCCGCTCGCCGACGTACTCGCGGGCCTGCTCGTCGGTGAGCTCCGTACCCGGGCGCAGCGCCACGACGGCGACGATCCGCGAGCCCCACCGGGGGTCGGGCGTGCCGACGACCATGGCGTCCCGGACGGCGGGGTGGGTGAGCAGGACCTGCTCGACCTCCTCGGCGAACACCTTCTCGCCGCCGGTGTTGATCACCCGGCTGCCGCGGCCGTGGAACACCACGGTGCCGTCGGCGTCGAGGCTGGCCATGTCGCCGGGGACGACCCACCGCCGGCCGCCGATCTCGCGGAACGTCGCCGCGGTCGCCGCGTCGTCGCCCTGGTAGCGGATGTGCTCGTCGACCGGTGCGGCGAGCATCCCGATGTCGCCCGACCCCGGGGTGATCGGCCGCCCCGACTCGTCGATGACCTGCGCGCCCGGGAAGAGCTGGAAGCGCGCGGTCTCGGTGGGGTCACCGCGGCGGGTCTCCTGGACCGCGTAGGGCCCGCCCTCCGAGGAGGCCACCAGGTCCCGGCACACCATGTCGGCGTGCCGCAGCAACTGCTGCTTGACGTCGGCGCTCCAGGTCACGCCGACGCTGATCATCAGCTTCAGGCTGGACAGGTCGTACGGGCGGCCGGCCGCCTCGGCGGCGTCGAGCGCGTCGGCCAGCGGCCGGGCGAAGACGTCGCCGACGATCGAGACGGTGTCGACGCCCTCCCGCTGCACCGTGGCGGCCAGCTCGTCGGGGTGGTAGCTCCTCGACGCCAGGTAGACCACGCGGCCGCCGGCCAGCAGCGCGCCGAACGTGGTGTACATGCCGGTCGCGTGCATGAGCGGCGGCGCCGGCAGGCACACCATCGCGTCGCGGTCCACACCCAGCCGCTCCAGCGTGGCCCGCAGCTCGTCGAGGCTCTGCGGGAGCTTCTCGCCGAGCAGCAGCAGCCCGTTGGCGCTGCACGTCGCGAACAGCCCGGAGTGCCGGGAGAGCACCCCCTTGGGCTTGCCGGTCGTGCCGCCGGTGTACATCAGCCAGTGGTCGTTGCCGCGCTCGATGCGCGGCGCCGGCTCGGCCGCCGTGACGGCCTGCTCGTAGTCGTCGGCCCACTCCGGCAGCTCGCCGTCGCCGACCTGCAGGAGGGTGCGCAGCCGCGGCAGGGCCGGCCGGGCCTCGCCGAAGCGCTCGGCCAGCGAGGCGTCGAAGACGACCGCCTCGGCCTGCGCGTCCTCCAGCAGCGAGACGATCTCGTCGCGCCGGTACCGGTAGTTGACGTTGAGCGGCACCGCGCGGAGCTTGAGCACCGCGTAGACGCTCTCCAGGTACTCGATGCCGTTGTAGAGGGCCACCGCCACCCGCGACTCGGGCCCGATGCCCTGGGCGGCGAGGTGCCCGGCCAGCCGGGCGGCCCGCTCGTCGAGCTCGGCCCAGGTGCGGGTCCGGTCGCCGTGGCTGACCGCGAGCCGGTCGCGGCGGAGGTCCCCGACCGTCTCGAGGACGGTCGCGAAGCTCTCGTTCACGCCCCGTTCCCGGAGCCGGTCAGCCCGAACAGCCGCGCCGCGTTCTCCTTGAGGATCTTCGGCCGGACCTCGTCCTTGATCGCGATGCCGTCGAAGTCCTTCATCCAGCGCTCGGGGGTGATGACCGGGAAGTCCGAGCCGAACAGCACCTTGTTCTTCAGCAGCGAGTTGGCGTACTGCACCAGCTGCGGCGGGAAGTACTTCGGCGACCACCCGGAGAGGTCGATGTGGACCTGCGGCTTGTGCGTGGCCACCGACAGCGCCTCGTCCTGCCAGGGGAACGAGGGGTGGGCCAGGATGATCGGCATGTCGGGGAAGTCGACCGCGACGTCGTCGATGTGCATCGGGTTCGAGTACTTCAGCCGGATGCCGCCGCCGGCCCGCTGACCGGCGCCCACACCGGTCTGGCCGGTGTGGAACAGCGCCACCAGCTGGTGCTCGGCGATGACCTCGTAGAGCGGGTAGGCCATCCGGTCGTTCGGGAAGAACGCCTGCGTGTTGGGGTGGAACTTGAAGCCCCGGACGCCGTACTCGGTGGCCAGCCGGCGGGCGGCCTTGACGCCGGCCGCGCCGCGGGCCGGGTCGATGCTGGCGAACGGGATGATGACGTCGCTGTGCTCGGCGGCGAGCTCGGCCACCTCCTCGTTGGTCGGCACCGGGTCCTCGCCGGTCTGCGAGACGCTGTCGACGCCGAAGGCGACGGCGGCCATCTTGCGCTCGCGGTAGTACTCGGCCAGCTCGGGCAGCGAGTACTCGGGCATCGTGCCGATGCCGAAGTACTCCCCCATGTCCTCGGCCCCGGCGGTGCGCGGCACGGCGCCCCGGACCGACTTGTGCACGTGGGTGTGCACGTCGATGGCGACGATCTCGTCCAGGTTGATCGCCATGCCGGTCACTTCCCCTCGGGGGCGCCGGGGACCGTGTCCGGCTTGAACGGCTGCAGGTGCGGCTGGAAGGTGGTCGGGAAGGCCTCGGCGAGGGCGTCGGCGCTCCAGCCGCCCTCGCGGACCTCGACGAGCGCCTCGGTCGGGTGCGACCAGATCGCGATCCGGTCGCCGCCGGCGCCGATCGCCTGGCCGGTGACGCCGGCGGCCGCGTCGGAGGCGAGGAAGACGATCAGCCCGGCGACGTCGTCGGGGGTGCCCAGGCCGGAGGCGCGGACGTCGGCCGGGAGCTGCTCGCCGCGGTCGGCCATCTCGACCAGCTCGGCCATGCCCGGGATGGTGGCGACCATGCGGGTCAGGGCGACCGGGATGACGGCGTTGACCGTGGTGCCGCTGCGCTCGAGCTCGGCGGCCCAGGTGCGGACCAGACCGACGATGCCGGCCTTGGAGGCGGTGTAGCCGGTCTGCCCGAAGCTGGCGCGCTGGCCGGCCGGGGAGCCGATGAGGATGAGCCGGCCGTTGCCGCCCTGCTCCTTGAACTGCTTGGCGGCGGCGCGGCCGCAGGTGAAGGTGCCGCGCAGGTGCGTCTCGACGACCAGGTCGAAGTCCTCGTCGGCCATCTTCAGCAGCGTGCGGTCCCGCAGCACGCCGGCGTTGGTCACCATCACGTCCAGCCGGCCGAACTCCTCGACGGCCTTGGCGACCAGGGCCTCGGCCGCCTCGGTGGAACCGATCGCCGAGCCCTCGGCGACCGCGGTGCCCCCGGCGCCCTTGATGGCCTGGACGGTCTCCTCCGCCAGGTCGACGTCGAGGTCGTTGACCACGACGGCGGCCCCGGCCGCGGCGAGCGCCTTGGCGTAGGCCTGGCCGAGGCCGCGACCGGCCCCGGTGACGACGGCGACCTTGCCGGAAAGCTGCATGGGAGTCCTCTCGGGAGCGTGGCTGGGGAGCACACGGGGTACACGGGCGGCACGCACTCGGCAGCTGCCGCCACCGGCAAGTTATTCACTTTCGTGGCGGACGTCAACGCGCGGTCCGATATTACGGAAGGGTCACGCAGCCGGCCGCGCCGGTCAGGCGGGGGCACTCGCGCCGGACTCCGCGCTCCGGTCCGCTCCTCGCTCGTTCCTCGCTGCGATGCTCCCGGAGCCGTCGTCAGGCGGGGTCGCCGTCCCAGGCGCCGAGGCGCTCGACGAGGCCGGCCGCGATGGCCGCCGCGCCCGCCTCGTAACGCGTGCGCAACCGCAGCGCGACGTGCTCGGCCCGCACCGCCGGCCAGTCGGCCGGCAGGTACTCGACCGGCAGGCCCGGGTCGTGGCGGCCGAGCAGGGTCCACTCGCCGAGCAGCCACAGCTGGCGGGCGAGGTCGTCGGGGGCGTCCGGCAGGGGGTCGGGGCGGTCCCAGCGCTCGAGGAACTGCTCGTAGCCGCGGGCGATCGTCGGCACGTCCCACGCGTCGTCGATCAGGTCGGGCACCTGGGTGGGCTCGGCGACGTGCGCGCGGAAGACCTTGAGGTGGTCGAGGACGTCGAGCTTCTGCAGCAGGGCCTCGACGTCGACCCTGCCGGGGGCGACCCACAGCCCGTTCTGGAGCATCCCGAAGCCGGCCCACTGCAGCCGGGAGCGGAGCAGGTGACGGTCGGCCCGCCGGCTCTCGGGGAGGGAGAACCCGAGCAGCGTCCACTGCCCGTCCCAGGTGCGGTTCACCGGGGACCGCCAGGCCCGCTCGCCGCCCTCGGCGAGCTCGGCGCGCACCCGCGGCGGGGGCGAGAGGTAGATGCGCTTGCCCCGCCGGCGGCGCTCGAGCGTGCCGCGGCGGAGCATCCGGCTCACCGTCGACCGCGCGGCGTGCTCCCCGATCCCGACGCGGGCGAGCGCGTCGATGAGCCCGAGGGTCGGGACGGCGAGGTCCGGGTCGATGAGGTGGACACCGCAGAACATGAGCACGTGGGTCTGCGGGCGCACCGCCGCGGGGGCCAGCGGATCGCCCGTGGCGGGACCGGGCAGCCCCTCGTCGCCGTGCGGTGTCAGGGCGGCCGCCGTCACGGCCGCACGCTCCCCGCGCTCGGGCTCGTCATGGTCCACTCCTGCCGTTCCCTCGACGATCGGGCGCGGACGTCGGCCCCGCACCGCGGGCGACCCCGCTCTCCGCCGGGCGGCAGCCATCCCACCGCCCGTACGGAGGTGGGAAACAAGATACGCAGGTTGGTGACGATCGCCAGTAGTCTGCCTCGCATGGAGGAGAATCTGGCGACCATCCTCGAGACCGTGGCCGACGCGATGGGGGACGCGGTCGCCGTCGTCCAGGGCGAGCGGACCCGCACCTGGACCGACCTGGACGAGCGCGCCGCCCGCCTGGCCGCCGCGCTGGCCGCGCGCGGCGTGACCGCCGGGTCCCGGGTCGGCATCGGGCTGTGGAGCAGCCCCGAGTACGTCGAGGCGGTGTACGCGGTCACGAAGCTGGGTGCGGTGCCGTTTAACGTCAACTACCGGTACCGCGCGGCGGAGCTGGCCCACGTGCTCTCCGACGCCGGCGCTGCGGGCCTGGTCTTCGACGGGTCGACCGCCCCGGTGGTCGCCGAGGCCGCGGACGGGCTGCCCGCGCTGGTCCGGGTGGGCCCGGTCCCCGAGGGCGCCGAGTCGGTCGGCGAGGAGCTGGAGGAGCTCCTGGCCGGGTGCGGGCCGCTGCCCCGCACCGCCCGCCCGGACGGCGACTGGCTGCTCTACACCGGCGGCACCACCGGCCGGCCCAAGGGCGTGCTCACCCGGCAGTCGACGGTGTTCACGGTCAGCTGCGTCCCCAACGGGTTCGCGAAGTTCGGCGTCCCCGCACCCCGGACCCGCGCCGAGCTGGCCGAGCGGGTCGGCGAGTCCCGCGCCGAGCCCGACCGGCTGGTCACCTACACCCCGACGCCGCTGATGCACGGCACCGGCATCTACACCACCCTCGGCACGCTGGTCGCCGGCGGCCGCATCGTCTTCCCGGCGTCGCGCTCCTTCGACCCCGGCGAGATGGCCGCCGCCGTGGGCCGGCACCGGGTCACCGACGCGGTCATCGTGGGCGACGTCTTCGCCCGCCCGCTGGTCGCCGCCCTGGACGCGGCGGTCGCGGCGGGGCACCCGTACGACCTGTCCAGCCTGCGCCGCGTGGTCTCGGTCGGCGCGGTGTTCAGCGCCGAGAACAAGGCGGCCCTGCTGCGGCACGCCGACGTCGACATCACCGACGTCGTCGTGGCGTCGGAGGGCGGCCCGTACGCGCTGTCGCTCACCCGCCGCGGCGAGCTCACGCCGACCTCGCGGTTCGTGCTCGCGCCCGGCGCCCGGCTGCTCGACGACCGGGGGCGCGACGTCGTCCCGGGGTCGGGCGAGGTCGGCGTGCTGGCCGCCCCCGCGCCGCCGGAGGTGCACTACTCCGGCGACGCCGCGGCCAGCAGCGGCACGTTCCGGGTCGTCGACGGCGTCCGCTGGTCGGTCCCCGGCGACCTGGCCACCCTCGAGGCGGACGGCACGCTGGTCTTCCAGGGCCGCGGCAGCCGGGTGGTCAACACCGGCGGCGAGAAGGTGCAGCCCGAGGAGGTGGAGCAGGTCATCCTGCGCCTGCCCGCCGTCCGCGACGCGATCGTGGTGGGCGTCCCCGACGAGCGCTTCGGCCAGCGGATCACCGCCGTGGTGGCCCTCGACGAGGGCGCCCGGCTCACCGCGGACGAGGTGCGCGCCGCCGTCGGCGCGGAGCTGGCCGACTACAAGCGCCCGCGGGAGGTGGTCTTCGTGGAGGAGGTGCTCCGCTCCCCCGCCGGCAAGGCCGATCTCCGCTGGGCCGGCCGGGTGGCCCGCGGCGAGGACTGACGGCGGTCCGTCCACCCGTGCGTAACCTCCCGGCCATGGTGCTCGCGCAGCAGCTGGACACGGAGACCCTCGAGTCGACCGACCCGGCCACCGGCGCCGTCGTCGGGGTCTTCCCGGTGCACGACGAGGCCGCCGTGCGGGCGACCGTCGAGCGCGCCCGCCCGGCCGCGCAGCGGTGGGAGGCCCTCGGCTTCGACGGCCGCCGGCAGCGGCTGGCCGCCTACCGCGGCCACCTCGCCCGCCGGCTGCACGAGCTGGCCGACCTGGTGCACCGGGAGAACGGCAAGCCGCACGCGGACGCCATCCTCGAGATCAGCCTGGCCATCGACCACCTCGCCTGGGCCGGCGCGCACGCGCGCACGGTGCTCGGCCCGCGCCGGGTGCGCCCGGGCCTGCTGGCGGCCAACCACGCCGCGACCGTCGAGTACCAGCCGCTCGGCGTCGTCGGCGTCATCGGCCCCTGGAACTACCCGGTGTTCACGCCCATGGGCTCGATCGGCTACGCCCTGGCCGCCGGGAACGCCGTGGTGTTCAAGCCGTCGGAGCACACCCCGGCCGTGGGAGCGTGGCTGGCCGCCGCCTGGCGGGCCGCCGTCCCCGACGCCGCCGACGCGCTGCAGGTGGTCACCGGGTACGGGGAGACCGGCGCCGCGCTGTGCGGGGCGGGGGTCGGCAAGCTGGCCTTCACCGGTTCGGCGCCGACCGGCCGGAAGGTCATGGCCGCCTGCGCCGAGACCCTCACCCCGGTGCTCATGGAGCTCGGCGGCAAGGACGCGATGATCGTCGACGACGACGCCGACGTGGTCGCCGCCGCGGACGCCGCCGTCTGGGGTGCGATGAGCAACGCCGGCCAGACCTGCATCGGCATCGAGCGGGTCTACGCCACCGACCGCGTGTACGACGCGTTCGTCGCCGAGGTGGCCGAGAAGGTGCGCGGGCTGCGGCCGGGCTCCGACGACGGGGCGGCGTACGGCCCGATGACCATGCCGGCGCAGACCGACGTCGTCCGCCGGCACGTCGCGGACGCCGTCGCCGCCGGCGGGCGGGTGCTCACCGGCGGGACCGTCGAGGGCCGCTACGTGGCGCCGACCGTGCTCCTCGACGTCCCGGAGACCTCCGCGGCGGTGTGCGAGGAGACGTTCGGACCCACCCTCACCATCACCCGGGTGCGCGACGCGGAGGAGGCGCTGGAGCGCACCAACGCCGGCGCGCACGGCCTGGCCGGGGCGGTGTTCTCCCGGTCCCGCGAGCGGGCGATGGACCTGGCCCGGCGGATGCGCACCGGCATGACGTCGGTCAACTCGGTGCTCACCTTCGCCTCGGTGCCGGCGCTGCCCTTCGGCGGGGTCGGCGAGAGCGGCTTCGGCCGGATCCACGGCCCGGACGGGCTCAGGGAGTTCACCCGCGCCAAGGCGATCACCCGGCAGCGTTGTCGGCTGCCGGTGGACCTGACGAGCTTCGGCCGGCCGGCCGTCGCGGCCGACGCGCTGGCCCGCGTCATGGGGCTGGTGCACGGGCGCCACCGGTGAGGGGCCGACGTGGCCACACCGGCCCCTTCCCGGCGGAGGACGGCGAGGAGTTCGACGTCGTCGTCGTCGGCGGGGGCTCGGCCGGCTGCGTGCTGGCCGGGCGGCTCACGGAGGACCCGGCGCTGCGGGTGCTGCTGCTGGAGGCCGGCGGCTCGGACGACGTCCTGGAGGTGCACCTCCCGGCCGCGCTCCACAAGCTGTGGCGCACCCGCCGGGACTGGAACTACACGACCGAGCCGCAGCCGGGCCTCGGCGGGCGCCGGCTGTTCTGGCCGCGGGGCAAGCTGATCGGCGGGTCGTCGTCGATCAACGCGATGATCTACGTCCGCGGCGCCGCCGCCGACTACGACGAGTGGGCGGAGCTGACCGGCGAGCCGTCGTGGTCCCACGAGCACGTGCTCCCGCTGTTCCGGCGGATGGAGGACAACGCCCGCGGTGCCGACGGCCGGCACGGCATGGGCGGCCCGCTCCGGGTGGAGGACCCGCGCTCGCCGCACCCGTGGTCGCGCGCCGCCGTCCAGGCCGCGGTCGCCGCGGGGTACCCGCGCAACGACGACTTCAACGGCGCCCGTCAGGAGGGCGCCGGCCTGTACCAGCTGACCCAGCGGCGCGGCCGGCGCTGGTCGGCCGCCGACGCCTACCTGCACCCGGCGGCGGGCCGGCCCAACCTCACGGTGCGGACCGGCGCGCTGGCCACCCGCGTGCTGGTCTCCGGCGGACGGGCCACCGGCGTGGAGTACCACCGCGGCGGGCGCACGCTCACCGCGCACGCCGCCGCCGAGGTCGTCCTGTCCGGCGGGGCGGTCAACTCGCCGCAGCTGCTGATGCTCTCGGGCATCGGCCCGGGCGCGCACCTGCGCGAGGTCGGCGTCGACGTCGTCCACCACCTGCCCGGGGTCGGCAGCGGGCTGCGGGACCACCCGCTCGTCCCGGTCGTCTGGCACACCCGCTCGGGCCGGTCGCTGCTGCGCGGCGAGTCGCCGTCGGGCTACGCCCGCTGGTTCGCCGCCCGCCGCGGCCCGCTGTCGTCCAACCTGGCCGAGGCCGGGCTGTTCACCCGCTCGCGGCCGGGGATCGCCGACCCCGACCTGCAGTTCCACTTCCTGCCAGTGAAGTACTGGCGGCAGGCCGAGGTCGACCCCGACGTCGACGCGTTCACCGCTGCCGCGGTCCTGGTGCGGGTGCACTCGCGCGGCACGGTGCGGCTCCGCTCGGCCGACCCGACGTGGGCGCCGGCGATCGACCCCGGCTACCTCACCGACGAGCGGGACCTCGACGCGCTGCTGTGCGGGGTCGAGAAGGCCCGCGAGATCGGGGCGACCCAGCCGCTGGCCGCCGTCCTCGGGGAGGAGCGGTCGCCGGGCGCCGCGGTGGCGACCCCGGACGGGCTGCGCCGGGCGGTGCGGGACACCGTCGAGTCGCTGTGCCACCCGGCGTCCTCCTGCCGGATGGGTCCGGCCGCCGACGACGACGCGGTGGTCGACCCGCAGCTGCGGGTGCACGGCCTGGACGGGCTCCGGGTGGTCGACGCCTCGGTCATGCCGACGCTGGTGCGCGGCAACACCACCGCGCCCACGCTCATGGCCGCCGAGCGCGCCGCCGACCTGATCGCCGGCCGCAGCGTGGACCCCGCACTCGTCGGCACCCCCTGAGCCGGCCCGGGTCGGCCGCCGTCCGGCGGGAGGACGGCGGGACCGGAGGCCCTGCCCGACCGCGGCCTGCGGTGCTGCAATGTCCGTGGCTGCAGGTCCGGCGCCCTTCCGGAGGTGGTCTCCGTGGCCGTCTCCCCGCACCTCGCCCCCTGGCGGAGGGACGTGCTGCCCGTCGTCGCCACGCCGCTCGTGGGCCGGGACGCCGAGCTCCCCGACCTGGTCCGGCTGCTGACCGAGCCGGGCGTCCGGTTCACGACGCTGACCGGACCGCCCGGCGTCGGCAAGACGCGCCTGGCCGTCGCTGCGGCGGCCACCGCCCGGGGCCGGTTCTGCGACGGGGTGGTCTTCCTGGACCTCACCGCTGTCCGGGACCCGGCCGCGGTTCCCGCCGAGGTCGCCGCGGCCGCCGACCTGCGCCACGGCGACCGGTCCCCGGCCGACCGTGACCTGTTGGTGGTCCTGGACAACGTCGAGCACGTGCTCGCCGCCGGGCCGGCGCTCGCGGAGCTCGTGGCCGACTCCCCGGGGCTGCACCTGCTCGCGACCAGCAGGGAGCGGCTGCACCTCCGGGTCGAGCGGGAGGTCCCGGTGGCCCCGCTGGCCCTGCCCGGCTGCGCCGACGGCACCGACCCCGAGCGCCTGGCCGCGGTGGCCGCCGTCGCGATGCTGGTCGAGCAGGTCCGGACCTCCCAGCCGGACTTCGCCGTCACGGTCGACAACGCCGCCGAGCTGGCCGGGATCTGCACCCGGCTCGACGGGCTGCCCCTGGCGCTGGAGCTGGCGGCTCCGCGCCTGCGGCTGTTCACCCCCGGGGAGCTGCTGTTCCGGCTGCGCCACCGGCTCGGTGTGCTGACGAGTGACGCCCGGGACGTCCCCGCCCGGCACCGGACGCTGCGCGCCGCCCTGACCTGGAGCCACGACCTGCTCGGCCCCGAGGAGCGCACCCTGTTCCGCCGGCTGTCGGTCTTCACCGGGACCTGGACGCTCGACGCCGCGGCGCGGGTGTGCGGGATCGCCGACCCGGTCCCGGCCACCGCGTCGCTGGTGGACAAGAACCTGGTCCGGCGCCAGGACTGCGCGGGCGACGTCGCCCGCTTCGGGATGCTCGAGAGCCTCCGGGAGTTCGCGGCCGAGCAGCTGGACCGGGCCGGCGAGGCGGCGGCGACCCGCGCCCGGTACGCCCGGCACGTGACCGTCGGGCCGGCGGGCACCCGGATCACCCGTCGCGAGCGGGAGGTGGCCGGTCTGGTCCGTCGCGGCCGCACCAACCGGCAGATCGGCCGGGCGCTGGGCATCTCCGAGAAGACCGCCGAGGTCCACGTGCACAACATCATCCGGAAGCTGCGCGCGAGCAGCCGCGCCGAGATCGCCGCCTGGGCCGCTGTGCACGACCGAGCGGCCGACCGCTGAGGCGGCTCCCTACATGGTTCTCCCGATACCGGCGCCGGCCCGGCGGCCGTACACCTGCGGGCACGCTGCCGGCGACGACGGCGGCGGCGCGACGAGGGAGGACCGGCATGACCGCCACCGCGACCACCGAGACCACGACCTACACCATCGAGGGGCGCCTGCTGGAGGTGTGCACGTGCGCCGCCATCTGCCCGTGCTGGGTCGGCGAGGACCCCGACGGCGGCGTCTGCGACTCGGCGCTGGCCTGGTACATCGACGCGGGCACCGTGCGCGGGGTCGACGTGTCCGACCGGGGTCTGGCATCGGTGACGCACATCCCCGGCAACGTGCTCGCGGGGAACTGGAAGGTCGCCCTCTTCGTCGACGACCGGTGCACCGAGGAGCAGGAGAAGGCGCTCCTCGACGTCTTCACCGGGCAGCTGGGAGGTCCGATCGCCGACCTCGCCGCGCTGATCGGTGAGGTGGTCTCGGTCCAGCGCGCGCCGCTGACCTTCACCGTCGAGGAGGGGGCGGGCACGCTGCGGGTCGGGGACGTCGTGGAGGCCCAGCTGGCCCCGTTCCAGGGCGCCACCGGCCGGACGACCACGCTGAACGAGACGGTGTTCAGCACGATCCCGGGCTCCCCCGCCTTCCCCGGCAAGGCCAGCGTGTACCGCCAGGCCGGACGCATGCTCGGCCGGCCCGACCTCGACATCTCCGGCCGGAACGCCATCCAGGGCCACTTCCGCTTCTCCGGCTGAGCTCCCGGCATGACGACGGCGTCGCGGACGGCGCCCGCCACCCGCGTCCGGCACGACCCCGCCGTCCTCCTGTGGGGGGTCGCCGGGGCGTGCTGGGCCGGCACGCTCGCGCTGGTGCTCAGGTCCGGGATCGGGCACGGCCACGCGCCGGGCGACGCTCCCCGGCCGGCGGACGTGGCCCTCTCCCTGGCCGCGTGGACGGTGATGGTCGGCGCGATGATGCTCCCGACCCTGGTGCCGCTGGCGCGGCTGTTCGCGGCGGTCAGCGCACGCACGCCGCACCCGTGGCCCGCCCGCGCCGGCCTCTACGCCGGCTACCTGGGGGCCTGGGTCGCCGTCGCGCCGGTGGCGCTGGCCGCCGGCTGGGCGCTGAACCGGCTGGTGGGTGCGTCGCCGTGGCTCGCGGCCCGCGACGGCCTGGTCCTGGGCGCGGCGCTCCTGCTCGCGGGGGGCTACCAGTTCAGCCGGCTCAAGGACGCCTGCCTGACCACCTGCCGGTCACCGGCGTCGTTCCTGTGGCAGTCCTACCGCCGCGGGCTCCGCGGCGCGGGCCGGCTCGGCCTCCGGGCCGGGCTGTGGTGCCTGGGCTGCTGCTGGGCGCTGATGCTGCTGATGGTCGCCACGGGCACCGGCAGCCTCGCGTGGATGCTCGCCCTGACCGCGGTGATGGTGGCCGAGAAGACCGCACGCCGGGGAGCGCGGCTGGTCCGTCCGGTCGGGTTCGCCCTCCTGCTCTGCGGGGTGGCGGTCACGTCCTCGGCCCTGTTCGCCCCGGCCGCCGCGCCCTGCCACCACGGGGCCTGTGCAGCGCCGTCTGTCGAGGGCATGCTCGGTCCCCCCGTCGGATGACGCTCAGGAGGAGCCGTGGCCCGCACCCCGCAGGAGATCTTCCAGCACCACGTCGAGGCGATCGGCGCCGGCGACGTCGACGCGATTCTCGCGGACTACGCCGAGGACGCCGTGCTGATCACCCCCGACCAGGTGGTGCGGGGCAGGGACGGCATCCGGCAGCTGTTCACCTCGCTGCTCGGCGAGATCCCCGACGCGGACTGGACGGTGCCCACCCAGGTCTTCGAGGGCGACGTCCTGTTCATCGAGTGGTCGGCGGTCGCCGAGAAGGCCCGGGCCGAGGGCGTCGACACGTTCGTGTTCGCCGGAGACGCGATCCGGGTCCAGACGGTGCGCCTCGCCCTCGAGCACACCGGCTGAGGCGCGGTGAGCTGGGGCAGAGATGGCCATCTCTGCCCCAGCGGACCGTCAGCCGTGGGCCTGGGCGGCCGCGGCCTCCTCAGGGTCGGTCGGCAGGGCGGTAGTGGCGGACGGGGGCGGGTTGCGGCGGATCGCGAGGGACATGGCCGCGGCCAGCAGGCACAGCGCCCCGGCCGCGAACCAGGCCAGGTCGTAGGAGCCGGTCACGTCGCGGACCACGCCGCCGCCGAACGCCGCGACCGCCGAGCCGACCTGGTGCGAGGCGAACACCCAGCCGAACACCACCGGCGCCCGCGCCCCGAAGTGTTCCCGGCACAGCGCCAGCGTGGGCGGCACCGTGGCCACCCAGTCCAGGCCGTAGAACACGATGAACGCGATCATGCTGACGTGCAGCTCCGGCCCGAACAGGGGCGGCAGCAGGAACAGCGAGAAGCCGCGCAGCCCGTAGTAGGCCAGCAGCAGCACCCGCGGGTCGACCCGGTCGGTGAGCCAGCCGGAGAACACCGTCCCGGCGATGTCGAAGATGCCCACGACGGCCAGCAGGCCGGCCGCCGTGGTCACCGGCATGCCGTGGTCGTGCGCGGCCGGGATGAAGTGCGGCTGCACCAGCCCGTTGGTGGACAGCCCGCAGATGAAGAACCCGCCGGCGAGCAGCCAGAACGGCCGGGAGCGGGCCGCCTCGGCCAGGCCGCGCAGCGCCGTCCGCGCCGCGCCGGTGCGCACCGGGTCGACGTCGTCGGCGGCCGTTCCCCCGTAGGGGGTGACGCCGAGGTCGCGCGGCCGGTCGCGCAGCCGCCAGGCCACCAGGGGGACGACGGCGAGTGCCGCCGCGGTGGTGCCCAGCGAGGCCGAGCGCCAGCCCCAGTTCGCGTCGGCCCAGGCGACCAGCGGCAGGAACACCAGCTGCCCGGTCGCACCGCCGGCGGTGAGGATGCCCGAGACCAGGCCGCGGCGGGCCACGAACCAGCGGCCGGTCACCGTGGCCACCAGCGACAGCGCCATCGACCCGGTACCCAGGCCGACGAGGAAGCCCCACAGCAGGATCAGCTGCCAGCTGGTGGTCATGAAGACGGTCAGGCCGCTGCCGGTCGCGGTCAGCAGCAGCGCGCACACGACGACCCGGCGGATGCCGAAGCGCTCCATCAGCGCGGCGGCGAACGGCGCGGTCAGGCCGAAGAGCGCCATGTTGACCGCGACCGCGGCGGAGATGGTCGACACCGACCAGCCGAACTCCGCCCGCAGCGGGTCGATGAGCACGCCGGGCACCGCGCGGAAGGCGGCCGCTCCGACCAGGGCCAGGAACGTCACCGCGGCGACCCACCAGGCGGGGTGGATCCGGTGCGTGCGCGGCAGAGCGGTTCCGGTCACGCCGAACAGCATGGCGGACGCGGATCGGCGGGAGCGAGTGGCCCGGAGGCCAACATGTGAAAAGATCGGGCCATGACTCAGGCGTCGCCCCACGAGGTGGCCGTCGTCGCGGTGGACCGGGTCGTCGGCTTCGAGCTCGGGCTGCCGTACCGGTTGCTCGGCCTGGCCGAGGACGCCGACGGCTGCCCGCTCTACCGGGTGCGGATCGCCACCCTCGACGGCCGGCCGGTCCGGACGGCGGACGGGTTCAGCGTCCAGCCCGACCACGACGGGTCGGTGCTCCGCACCGCCGGAACGGTCGTCGTCCCCGGCATCATGGGCGGCCCGATGGTGCGCGAGGGCCGCATCCCGCCGGAGCTCCGGGACGCGCTGCGCGACGCCGCCGGCCACGCCCGCATGGTCTCGATCTGCACCGGGTCGTCGGTCCTCGCCGCCGCGGGCCTGCTGGACGGTCGTCCCGCCGCCACCCACTGGCGGGACGTGGACGCGTTCCGCCGGAACTTCCCGTCCGTGCGCCTGGACCCCGACGTCCTCTTCGTCGACGACGGCGACGTGCTGACCTCCGCCGGGGTGGCCGCGGGCATCGACCTGCTGCTGCACCTGGTCCGCCGCGACCACGGCAGCGAGGTGGCCAACCGCGTCGCCCGGCGCAACGTCGTCGCGCCCTGGCGGGAGGGCGGCCAGTCGCAGTTCGTCGAGCGGACGCTGCCCGAGGCCGGGGACGCCGGCACCGCGGCCACGAGAGCCTGGGCGGCCGAGCGGCTGGCCGAGCCGCTCACGCTGGCCGACATGGCGCGGCACGCGCGGATGAGCGTGCGCACCTTCACCCGCCGGTTCCGCGAGGAGACCGGGATGTCGCCGCTGCGCTGGCTGGCCGGGCAGCGGCTGGCCCTGGCCCGGCAGCTGCTGGAGTCCACCGACGCGCCGATCGACCGGGTCGCCGCGGACGCCGGGTTCGGCACCCCGGCCTCGCTGCGCTCGCACCTGCGGGCCAGCATCGGCGTCGCCCCGGGCACCTACCGCCGCACCTACCGCGGTGCGGTGTGACCGGACACTCCCCGGGGTGACGCACAGATGCGGTCCGCATCTGGTTGAGTGGGACATACCGGCGCCGCCCTCCGCTCATCCGGAGCTGCAGGACTCGACGTCGGGCTGAGGCTGCGCCACCGAGGTGCGCCCGGCTGTCCGACGTCCCGCTGACGACGCGAGCCCGCCCTGCCGCGCAGGTGCGCCCGTGCTCGAGATCGCCGGGACCGACGGGAGCCACACCGGACGTCAGGAAGCCCGAATGACCTCGCACGACCCCTCCACCCCCACCGCCGACAGCGCCGCACCGCGCACCCGCCGCCGCGGCAGCCGCGGCCGCGGCCGGCCGGCCACCGGTGCGCCGGAGCGCCCCGCCGCCCAGCAGCCGGCCGGCGGGCAGACCCGCCCGCAGTCCGACCCGGTGCCCGCGCCCGTCGTCCCGGCCGGCGACGTCGCCACCGTGCTGCCCACCGACACCACCTTCGCCGAGCTCGGCGTCCCCGCCCCGCTCGTCGAGGTGCTGACCGCCAGCGGCATCACCGCGCCGTTCCCCATCCAGGTGGCGACGCTCCCCGACACCCTCGCCGGGCGCGACGTCCTCGGCCGCGGCCGCACCGGCTCGGGCAAGACGCTGGCCTTCAGCCTGCCGCTGGTCGCCCGCCTGGCCGCCTCGACGACGCGGCGCCAGCCCCGGCGCCCCCGCGCCCTGGTGCTCGTGCCGACCCGCGAGCTGGCCAACCAGGTGCACGCCGTCGTCGACCCGCTGGCCACCGCGCTCGGCATGCGCGCCACCGTCGTCTTCGGCGGCGTCGGCCAGAACCCGCAGGTGCAGGCCCTGGCCGCCGGCATCGACGTGCTCATCGCCTGCCCCGGCCGGCTCGAGGACCTCATCGGGCAGGGCCACGCCGACCTCTCGGCGGTCGAGGTCACCATCCTCGACGAGGCCGACCACATGGCCGACCTGGGCTTCCTGCCCGGCGTCAAGCGGCTCATGGACCGGACGCCGAAGACCGGCCAGCGGCTGCTGTTCTCCGCCACGCTGGACAACGGCGTCGACGTGCTGGTCAAGCGGTACCTGTCGGCACCGACCACGCACTCGGTCGACCCCGCCGTCGCGCCGGTCTCCACGATGACCCACCACGTGTTCCGGGTGGACGCCGCCGACAAGGCCGCCGTGGTGAAGGAGCTCGCCTCCGGCCTGGGCCGCAGCGTGCTGTTCACCCGCACCAAGCACCAGGCCAAGAAGCTGGCCAAGCAGCTGACCGCGGCCGGCGTGCCCGCCGTCGACCTGCACGGCAACCTCAGCCAGAACGCCCGCGAGCGCAACCTGGAGGCGTTCAGCAGCGGGGAGACCCGCGTGCTCTGCGCGACCGACATCGCCGCCCGCGGCATCCACGTCGACGACGTCGCGATCGTGGTCCACGTCGACCCGCCGGCCGAGCACAAGGCCTACCTGCACCGCTCCGGGCGCACCGCCCGCGCCGGCGCCGGCGGCACCGTCGTCACCATCGCCACGCCCGACCAGGCCGGGGAGGTCCGCACCCTCACCCGCCAGGCCGGCATCGCGCCGGAGGTCACCGCGGTCAAGCCGGGCGCCCGCGAGATCACCGCGCTGACCGGCCCCGCGGCGCCCCACGTCGAGCCCGCCCCCGCGCCGGCGCCCCAGCCGCAGGGCCAGGGCGGCGGCCGGCGGCGTCGCTCCGGTGGCGGCACCGCGGG
>NZ_JALPKP010000053.1:0-34609 GCF_051383635.1 Geodermatophilus sp. CPCC 205506
CGCAGCCACCACCGGCTCAAGACCCACGCCCGCGGCTGGCGGTTCGTCATGGACGCCGACGGCACCCTGCACGTCACCACACCCTCGGGAGTCACCCGCAGCACCCGACCACCCGGGCTCGACCGCCGACCACCCGACCCGCCGGCAGCGGCCACGACACCGCCCACGTCCGGCCCCGCCGACGACCCGCCACCGTTCTGAGGCCGGACCGACCCCACGAGACGACCTGTCGACACGTCGACGTGCCGACCTCCGGACGCACTGGCTGGAGGCGACGGAGGCGGCGGGCTCAGCGCGCCGACACACCCGTGTGGATCAGCGGCCGCGACCCGTGGTGGAGATCCGCACCGGGCCGGCCGTGAGGACCAGACCCCTGCCGGCACCGCCGGGTCGCAGGCTCGGTGCCGACCACCGGAACGGCGTCACCCGGACGTCGACGACGGGCGTCTGCGGGTCCGTGGTCTCCGACGGCTGCGCCGGGGCCGACGACGGCTGCGCCGGGGCCGACGCCGGGTGCGCCGGCTCCGGCCGCCCCACGGGCATCGGGGCGGCCTGACGGAGGTCGGCCAGCAGGTCGTCCTGGAGGGCCCGCGGGCGAGGAGACGGCGGAGAGGACGGCTTCGTGGTCATGCGGGGACCCTTTCGGCGGCGGCGAGCACCTCGTCCGCGAGCGCCGTGTAGGCGTCCGCGACCGGGCTGGTCGGTTGGGAGAGCACGACAGGTCGCTTGGCGAGCGTGCTGGTCGGCACCCGCCGGGACAGCGGGACACGGGTCGCGAGCAGCGGCAGCCCGGTGTCCTCGAGGGCGCCGGCGACCTCGCGGGCGGCGCGCCCCCGGTGGTCCCACACGGCGCAGGCCACCCCGACGAGCACGGCGGAGGTGTTCTCGTAGGCGCGCTGCTGGTCCAGGAAGGTCGCGACCCGGACGGCCCCGAGGGCCGATCCGGGGTCACTCGTGAAGACGGTGAGCACGGCGTCCGCGGCGCAGAGGGCGGCGAGGGTGAGGCCGCCCAGGTCGCCGCGGGTGTCGAGCACGACGTGGTCGTAGTCGCCGAGCAGCGGTCGCAGCACGCGGCGGACGCTGGTGACGAGGCCACCCGTGCCGGCCAGTCGGGCGGCCGCGGTCTCCAGCGCCGGGTGGGCCGGCAGGAGGTCCAGCCCGGGGGCGACGTCGTGCCGGATGACCGCCCGGGCGTCGGCCGCCGGGTCCTCAAGGAGTGCGGCCAGGCTGTCGTCCGGGCGCTTGGCGACGACACCGAAGGCCCGTCCCAAGCTGTCCTGCGGGTCGACGTCCACGGCGAGCACCCGGCTCCGGCGGGCGAGTGCGGCGGCGAGGTTCGCCGCGGTCGTCGTCTTGCCCACACCGCCCTTGGAGGAGCAGACAGCCAGGCGCATGCGAGGAGTGTGGCGACCGACGGCGCCCCGGCCCGGGAGGCGGGGCCCAGCGCCGGAGCGACGCCGCCCCACGGGACCCACTGTGCGCAGCATCACCATCCGCCCGTCCCGGGGGCCACCGCTGTCGCCACGGTGGCCCCCGGAACGACGATCAGCGCGGGTCGATGGGCGTGAAGACGCCCGCCCGTGCCTCGATCACCTCTGCGGCGTCGAGGATGCCGTTCTCGTCGAAGCGGCGGCCGAGCAGCTGCACTCCGACAGGGAGGCCGCCGGCCACGCCGGTGGGGACCGACAGCGCCGGGAAGCCGAGCACAGGGATCGCCATCATGGACGCCTGCGCCGCCATCACCCGCCGCATGCTCTCCACGCTGGCGATGTCGGCGTCCTGCTCGAACGCCTGCTCCGCCGAGACGGGCAGCAGGACGGTGGAGTAGCGCTGCATGAACTCCGCGAGGACCCGGATCAGCGTGCCCCGCCGGGCGTACCCGTTCATGTAGTCGGTCAGCCCGGGCTGAGCGCCCCACCACTCGGAGGAGACGGCGTAATAGCCCGCCGCCGCGCGCTGCATGCCCTCGTCGCCGACCTCCTCGACCAGCGGCATGATCTGGCGGAACTCCGCCATGCACAGCAGGTACCAGAGCCGGTAGGCCTCGGTCAGCAGTGGCAGCTCGACCTCCTCGACGACGTAGCCGGCATCGGTCAGCCAGCCGGCGGCCTGGTCCAGCGCGGCGCCGACCTCCGCCGTCGGCGTGGCGACGCCGTGGTCGCGTACCAGCGCGACACGGAGGGGGCGTCCGGCCGGCGGCGCCACGGGCGCGCCCGGCACGTGGAAGGGGTCGCGGGGATCGTCGCCGGTCAGCCCGTCGAGCGCCAGGCGGGCGTCGCCGACGGAGCGGGTCAGCGGGCCCTGCACGAGCATCGACTGCACCGACAGTGCGGGGTCGACACCCTCAGGCCCGTAGAGCCCGGCCACCCGGCCCACGGTCGGGCGGAGTCCGACCAGGCCGCAGGCGTAGGCCGGGTACCGGACGGAGCCGCCGATGTCGTTGCCGTGGGCGATCGGCACCATCCCGGCCGCGACCGCCGCGCTCGCGCCACCACTCGACCCGCCCGGAGTGCGCGAGGCGTCCCACGGGTTGAGCGTCCGCCCGTGCAGGTCGTTGTCGGTGAACCAGCGGTAGGAGAACGCCGGGGTGTTGCTGCGGCCGAGCAGGACCGCCCCGGAGCGGCGCAGGTTGGCGACGTGCGGGCTGTCGGTCGAGGCGATGTTGTCCTTGAACGCCGCGACGCCGTTGGTCGTGGCGTGCTCGGTCTGATCGGAGTTCACCTTGATCGCGACGGGGACCCCGTGCAGCGGCCCGAGCTCGGCGCCGGACGCGGTCAGCCGGTCGGCCTCCGCGGCGCACGCCAGCGCTTCGTCCGGGCGCACCTCCACCAGGGCGTTCAACCCCGGGTTGACCGCGTCGATGCGGTCCAGGCAGCTCTGGACGACCTCGCGTGCCGAGATCGATCGCGTGGCGACGCCGTGCGCCACCTGCCGGGCCGACCAGCGCCACAGCGCTTCCGAGTCGGCGTGGGCAGCGTCTGTGATCGGGGTCATGCGGGGCCTCCGGGCCAAGGGGAAGAGGGGGAACGCAGGAGGATCCTCTACACCCGTCCTGTCGCCGTCAAGCAGACATGTAGCAGATCCGGCACGCGGGCCGACCCCTGACAGGGGAGGGCGGAGGCCGCACGGGCCCCGCCCGCCCCACCTCCGTCAGGCGCCGGCGAGCAGGCCGCCGAGCCGGCGCACCGCCGCGACCTCGGCATCGTGGATCCCGCCGAGGTGCCGGCTCATCTCGGCGCGGATCGCGGCGAGGCGGTCGCCGTCCAGCGGGGGAGCGTCGGCGTGCTCGGCCCGCAGCCGCCAGAGCTCCTCGGCGGCGGTGGCCCGTTCCCCGGCGCCCGCGTCGCCCTCGGCGACCGCGCCGGTGACGGTCGCACTGAGCTCGCGGAGCCGGGCGATCGTGGGGACGTCGTCGGGCAGCGCGGTCTCGGCGAGGGCGTGCCAGCGCGTCGCGATCTCCCGCCACCGCTGCGCCTCGGCGACCAACTCCGGCTCGTCCAGCACCGCGGCGGCCTGCGCCAGCCCGTCGGCGAACAGGCCGCGCAGGTGGCCGCCGTCCATCCCGGCGGGCTCGACGGCTTCCCACACGCTGGCCAGTGCCCTCAGCAGCCCGCGCCCGTCGGCGAACACCGTCGGCCAGCCCTTCGCGGCGCGGGCCGTCGACGAGCAGCCGCGACCACCGGCGCCAGGCGGGCAGGGCGAAGGAGGTCGAGCTGCCGCCGAGGTGGTCGACGGTGGCCCGGAGACCCTCGAGCACCGCGGCGCGCAGCCGGTCGGCCGGCACGACGGTGCCGGTGGAGCGGACGACGAGCATGGCGTTCCGGTAGCTGCCGACCCGGGCCCGCGCCCGGTCGAGGTCGGCGACCGGCACGGTGAGCGGCGCCAGCGTGCGGTCGTCGACGTGCACCCGCCCACCCGACGAGGCGTAGGCGACGACCGGGTGACCGCCGCCGCCGTCGAGGAAGGGCGGCAGGTGCCAGTAGCCGGCGTGGTAGCGGTCCGGCCAGATGATCGCCGGGTCGCCGTCGGCCAGCGTCGAGGCCAGCGCCCGGGCGGCGCCGGCCGCGCCACCGGTGCGCGCCCACGTGGCGTCCAGCCCCAGCCGGTCGACGGTCGTGGCCAGGCGCCGGTCGAAGTACTGCCACGAGTGGGTGAACCCGAGGGTGACGATCCGACCGTCGTCGTGGGCGAACTCCCACAGGATGTAGCCGGCGCCGAGGCCGCCGCCGACGACGAGCAGCAGCGGCTCGGTCAGCGGCCCGTCGGGGCCGGTGACACCGCGGTGTGCGAGCACGTTCGCGAGGGCCGCGGTGTCGGGGTCGGTGCCGCCCCGCAGCGCCCACCCGGCGTCGACGGCGGGGCCGGCGCCGTCGCCCGCCGAACCGACGACGTGGGCGCGCGCGACGGCGTACCGCTCCCCGGTGCGGGCCATGCGCGCACGCACGCGGGCCTTGAGCTGCTTGGCAGTGGTCATGGTCGGACTCTCCCGGCCGCGCTGCGGTGGTCGGCTCCACGCGCCGTCCGCCGCCGCAGCCGTGGTGTCCGGAGCTGCACACGCCAGGGCCGTACCGGCACCTCGAGGCTCTCGCAGTCCCCTTTGCCCCGCGGTGCCGGCCCGCGTGGAGGGCCGGTCTGGGGTTGGGCGTGAGGCACGCCGGGGCCCAGCGTAGGGGACGTGCCGGCCGGCGGCGGCGGGAGAACCGCGTCGGGCGAGTACCTCGCCCGACGGACGGGGGCCATCCTGTCCGGGCCGGGTGATCGGTGTGCGCGGGGTGCGCCGTCGCCGGACGGCCGCGAGGGAGGACGACGATGAGGGTGACGGTTCTCGGGGCCGGGTCGTGGGGGACGACGGTGGCCGCGCTGCTGTGCCGGCGGGACCACGAGGTGCTGCTGTGGGCGCGAAAGCCCGACGTGGCGGCCGAGGTCACCGAGCAGCGCAGCAACGCCGCGTACCTCCCCGGCGCCCGGCTCCCCGCCCGGCTGCGCGCCACCGCCGACCTGGAGCAGGCCGCCCGGCACGCCGAGCTGCTGGTCGTCGGCGTGCCTACCGGCGCGTTCCGGGACACCCTCGAGCAGGCCCGTCCGTACCTGGCGCCGTGGTTCCCGGTGGTGAGCCTGAGCAAGGGGCTCGAGCGCGACACCCACCTGCGCATGACCCAGGTGGTCGAGGAGGTCCTGCCGGGGCGGCCTGCCGCAGCGCTCACCGGGCCGAACCTCGCGCGGGAGATCATGGCCGGCCAGGCGGCGGCCAGCGTGATCGCGACCACCGACCTGTCCGTCGCCGCCGCCCTGCAGCGCGAGGTGGGCCGCGGGGTGTTCCGCGTCTACACGCACCACGACGTGGTCGGCTGCGAGATCGGCGGTGCGCTCAAGAACGTCGTCGCCATCGCCACCGGCATGGCGCAGGGCCTGGGGGTCGGTGACAACACCCGCGCGGCGGTGATGGCACGCGGCCTGGCCGAGCTCACCACCCTGGCCGTGGCCATGGGCGGCGAGGCGGCCACCCTGGCCGGGCTGGCGGGCATGGGCGACCTGGTCGCCACCTGCATGAGCCCGCAGAGCCGCAACCGCCACGTGGGCGAGCAGCTGGGCCTGGGCCGGACGCTGGACGAGGTGCTCGGCGAGATGCGGATGGTCGCCGAGGGGGTGAAGACGGTGGCCACGGTGGTGGAGCTGGCCGACGAGCGCGGGCTGCACATGCCGATCGCGCGCACGATCCAGGACGTGGTCAGCGGCGGGATCCGCGCGGCCGACGCGTACAGCGGGCTGATCCGGGCCGTGCCGGCCGGGCACGAGTCCGATCCGGGCTGAGGACCCCGCGGGCGGGGACGGTCAGGGGGCCAGGGCGACGGTGCGGAGGAACTCCACCGGGACGTCGCCGTCGTTGCCGTAGGTGTAGGGCCGGTCGCTGCGCAGCCGGCTCGAGGCCCCGGCCGGGACGACGACCCGCTGCTCGTCGGCGGTGAGCGTCAGCGCGCCGGTCAGCACGTAGAACAGCTCCTGGGACCTCGCCGGGTCGGCGCGGCCGCGGTAGGTGTCCCCGGGGACGAGGCGCCACCGCCACAGGTCGGCCGACCGGGATCCGGCGGCCGCCTCGAGGAGGTGGGCGGTACTGCCCGCCGCGCTCGACCACACGAGGACGTGCACGCCGGTGTCGTGCACCTCGATCGGCGACCCGGACGTGCCGGCGTCCAGCAGCTCGGTGAACTCGGTGCCCAGCCGGCGGGCGATCCGGGTGACCGTGACGAGGCTGGGGTTGGCCTGCCCGAGCTCGATCTGGGTGAGCAGCCGGCGGCTGATCCCCGCGCGGTCGGCGAGCTGCTGCACCGTGAGGGAGCTGCTGGTGCGTTGCGCCCGGATGCGGGCACCGACCTGCGCGAGGAAGTCGCGGGCGAGCTCGCCCTCGCCGGTCAGCGCCCCGGCGTCCTCGTCGTGGTCCCCGGCCGTCACGGGATCAGACCGCGAACAGCGCGCTCAGGTCGGCGAAGGCCTTGAACTCCAGCGCGTTGCCGGAGGGGTCGAGGAAGAACATCGTCCACTGCTCGCCGGGCTCGCCCCGGAAGCGGACGTAGGGCTCGATGACGAACTGCGTGCCCGCGTCGGTCAGCCGCTGCGCGAGCTCCTGGAACCGCTCGACGCCCAGCACCAGCCCGAAGTGCGGCACCGGCACGTCGTGGCCGTCGACCGGGTTGGTGCCCGCCACGGCGTTGACGTGACCGTCGACCTGGTGCGTGACGACCTGGTGGCCGTCGAGGTTCCAGTCGGTCCAGCGCTCGGCGGAGCGACCCCGGCCGAAACCGAGGACCTCACCGTAGAAGTGGCGGGCCGCCTCGATGTCGTGCACCGGGATGGCGAGGTGGAACGGCGGCAGCTGTGGGGTGGCCATGTGAGCAGTCTACTGCGCATCCGCGATCCCCAGGCTGCGCATGGCAGGGTCGTATCCGGGCGAGACGTCGCCGATCTCGGGAGAGGAGCGGGTCCTGGAAGAGGTCCGGCCTGCGCGAACCCGGCGTCGGCGGCCGGCCGTGCCGGGACGGGCAGCCGCGCCGGGAGAGGCCACCGCGCCGCTGAAGCTGCTCCAGGCCGTGGGCCTGGTCAGCACGCTGGACCGGTTCGCGATGGCGCCGATGCTGGTGGCCATCGCGGCGGACCTCCGGGCTCCGGTGGCGGCGGTGGTCGCCGCCGCGGGCGCCTACTTCCTGGTCTACGGGCTGTCCCAGCCGCTCTGGGGCGTCGCCGCCGACCGGTTCGGGCGGGTGCCGACGATGCGGGTCGCCCTGCTGCTGGCCGGCCTGCTGACCGCGGTCTCGGCCCTGTCCGGCTCCGTCGCCGTCCTGGCCGTCACCCGCGGTCTGGCCGGGGGCTTCTTCGGCGCGGCCTACCCCTCCTGCCTGATCTACCTCGGTGACACCGTGCCCGCGGGCGCGCGGCAGCACGCGATCGCGCGGTTGATGGTCGGCGTGGCGGTCGGCACGGCGGTCGCGTCCGCGGGGGCGGGCGTCCTCGCCGACCGGTTCTCCTGGCGCGCGGCCTTCCTCGCCACCGGCGTCGGTGCGCTGGTGCTGGTCTGGGTGCTGCGCTCCCTGCCCGAGCCGCGGACCGGTCGCGCCCGGACGTCGCCGCTGGAGTCGGTGCGCCGGATCGCCCGGTCCCGGCCCGCGCTCCTGGTGCTGGGGCTGGCGTTCACCGAGGGGGCCGTGCTCATCGGCGTCCTGACCCTCGTCCCGGTCGCCGCCCACGCCGGCGGCGCCTCGCTCTCGCTCGCCGGCGTGGCGACCGCCGTGTACGGCGCCGCGGTGCTGGTCGGGTCCGCGGTGGTGGGGCGCCTGTCGCGCACCTGGCACCCCTGGCGGCTGATCGTGGCAGGCGGCGCGCTCGCGGTCCTCGGCTGCGCGCTGCTGGCCGTCTCGCAGGACGTCGGGACGGCGGCCACGGGCGCCGGCCTGCTGGGCCTGACCTGGACGGCGTTGCACACGTCGCTGCAGACCTGGGCGACCGAGGTCCTCCCGGCGGCCCGGGCCCTGGTGGTGGCGTGCTTCGCCGGGGCCCTGTTCGCCGGCAGCTCGGTGGCCGCGGTCGCCCTGGCCGACCTGGTCGACGCGGGCCGGTTCACCGTCATCTTCGCCGTGGCCGCCGTCCTCGCGACCGTCCTGACCGCCGTGGCCGCCGTCGCCCGGTCCCGCTGGGTGCCGGCGCCGGACGTCAGCGCAGACCCAGCGCTCTGATGGCGTTCTCCTTCATCACCAGCGGCCTGACCTCGTCCCGGATCTCGAGCTGCTCGAAGTCGCGGATCCAGCGCTCGGGCCGCAGCAGCGGGTAGTCGGAGCCGAACAGCACCTTCTTCTTGAGCAGGGTGTTGGCGGCGCGGACCAGCTGCGGCGGGAAGTACTTGGGCGACCAGCCGGAGAGGTCGATGTAGACGTTGGCCTTGTGCTGGGCGACGGAGATGGCGGCGTCCTGCCAGGGCACCGAGGGGTGGGCCATGATGATCGTCAGGCCGGGGAAGTCGGCGGCGACGTCGTCGAGCAGCATCGGGTCGGAGTAGCGCAGTTTGATGCCGCGGCCGCCGGGGAGCCCGGAGCCGATGCCGGTCTGGCCGGTGTGGAACAGCGCCGGCACCCCGAGGGACTGCAGCTCCTCGTAGAGCGGGTAGACCCGCCGGTCGTGGGGCTGGAAGTCCTGCAGGCTGGGGTGGAACTTGAAGCCGCGGACCCCGTGCTCCTCCACCAGCGTCCGGGCCAGCCGCACCCCGGCCCTGCCACGGGCCGGGTCGATCGAGCCGAACGGGATCAGCACGTCGGCGTGCTGCGCGGCGGCCTCGGCGATCTCCTCGTTGGACAGCGTCATGTGCCCGGTCGCGGCCTCGGCGTCCACGGTGAAGATGACGGCGGCCATCTGCTTGTCGCGGTAGTCGGCGGCGATGTCGTGCACGGTGGGGTCGTACGGGTCGCCCTTGAAGTACTGGGCGGCCGCGGTGTTGAGCTCGTCGTCCAGGGCCAGGTGGCCGTGCAGGTCGGCGTGGACGTGCACGTGCACGTCGATGGCGACCAGCGCGTCGAGGTCCAGGGCCGTCACCGGGTGGCCTCGCCCTCGGCCGGGGGCTCGAACTGCTGGCCGACGGTCTGCTGGGCGGAGGCGTACGTGTCCGGCCAGATGGCCGCGATGGCGTCGGCCGACCAGCCGGTGCCGTCGGCGAACTCGACGACGACCTCGGCCGGGTGGGACCACAGCGCCAGCCGGTCACCGCCGATCCCGATGGCCTGGCCGCTGATGCCGGCGGCGGCGTCGGAGGCGAGGAAGGCGACGACGCCGGCGGCGTCCTCCGGGGTGCCGAAGCCCAGCTGCTTGCGCGCGTAGGACGGCAGGGGCTCGCCGGCCTTGAGCTTCTCGATGTAGGGCTGCACGAACGGCACGGTCTCGGTCATGGCCGTGGCGGCGACCGGGACGACGGCGTTGACGGTGATCTGGGCGCGGGCCAGCTCCATGGCCCAGGTGCGGACCATGCCGACGATGCCGGCCTTGGCCGCGGCGTAGTTGGTCTGGCCGAAGTTGCCGACCTGGCCGGTGGGGGAGCCGATGCAGATGATCCGGCCGCCGTCGCCCTGCTCGCGCATGCGGATGGCGGCGGCGCGGGTGCAGGTGAAGGTGCCGCGCAGGTGGGTGGCGATGACCGCGTCGAAGGCCTCGTCGGTCATCTTCCAGAGCGTGGCGTCGCGCAGGATGCCGGCGTTGTTGACCAGGACGTCCAGCCGCCCGAACTCGCTCACCGCCCGGTCGACCAGCGCCTGCGCGGCCTCGGAGGTGCCGACCGGGACGACCTCGGCGACGGCGGTGCCGCCGGCGCCGGTGATGGCGGCGACGGCGGCCTCGGCGACTGCGGCGTCGACGTCGTTGACGACGACCGCAGCTCCGCTGCGGGCGAGCTCGGTGGCGTAGGCGAGGCCGAGGCCCCGTCCGCTGCCGGTGACGATGGCGACCTTGCCGGAGAGATCCACTGCGGTACTCCTCTACCTGGGACGCGGCCCGCCGGGTGGCGGGCGCGGTGGTGCGCTGTCCGCGGGACGGCGGTCAGGGGCGGGCGGGGGCTCCGGCCGGGCGGCCGGGTCCGGGTGGTCCGGCGAAGGCCTGGGCGACGTCGAGCCACCGGTCGGCGTCGGCACCGTCGGCGCGCAGGTGCAGGTCGGCGCGGTGCCGGCGCTGGGTGACGCGCAGGCAGAAGTCGAGGGCCGGTCCGGTGACCCGCTGGGCCGCCTCGACCGGGCCCCACGTCCAGAGGTCGCCGTCCGGGCCGGTCAGCTCGACCCGGAACTCCTCGCCGGGGGGCGGCTGGCCGTGCTGGCGGAAGGCGAAGTCGCGGGTGCGCACGCCCAGGTGCGCGACGGCCCGCAGCCGCGGCGTGGCGGGAGTGGCCCGCCCGAGGGCGTCGCGGACGTCGACGCCGTGCGCCCAGGTCTCCATGAGCCGGGCCGTCGCCATGGACGCCGCGCTCATGTCCGGGCCCGAACCAGGGGAGCGCCGCGCCGGGCGGGAGGGCGGCCAGGGCCGTCGCGAGCGCGGCGCGCGCCGTCCGCCACCGGTCCAGCAGCTCGGCCGGTGGGGCGGCCGCACCGGCCTGGGCCGCAGGCTCCACCTCCTTGGCGACGTCCGGCCCGGCGGCGTCCCGGTCGGCCCGGAACCGCTCGGGCTCCGTCGCCGCCCGCAGGGCGACCTCGTCGGTCCAGGCGAGGTGGGCGATCTGGTGGGCGACGGTCCAGCCGGCCGCGGGGGTGGGGGTGGCCCACCCGGCGGCCGGCAGGCCCGCGACGAGCCCGTCCAGCTCCCCGGCCTCCTGGGCCATGTCGTCCAGGAGGCCGGTCAGCAGCGCGGAGGTCACGAGGTGGCCGTCGGCTGCAGCGCCGGGTCGGCCGCGGCCATCCGGCGCAGCTCGGCCCGCTGGATCGTGGTGGAGGCGGTCATCGGCAGGTCGTCGACCACCCGCCGGGCCCGCGGGACCATGAACCACGAGGGGCCTTCCGCCGGAGGGGTGGAGGGAGCGGACCGTGCGCGCAGAGCCGGGGACGCGCAGCCGACGAGTCGTGCTGCGCATCAGGGGGAAGGTAGAAGTAGGCGTGACGCGCGTCAAGCGCCCGTCTAACGTTGGACGTGTTGCGGGCGCGTGGCCGCACGCGTCCGGAGAGGGGTCACGGATGAGTGCCGAGGCAGCGGAGGTACCCGAGCCGACCGGCGAGGAACCCGCCGCACCGCCGAACGGTCACCGGCCCCAGGCACTGGTGTTCAGCTTCTTCGGTGGCGTGGTCCGCGGCCGCGACCTGCCGCCGATCCCGACGTCGGTGTTCCTGCGGCTGCTCGGCGGGCTCGGTGTCGCGGAGGCCGCCGCCCGCGCCACCCTCGCGCGGATGACGCGCAAGGGGCTGCTGGAGCGTATCCAGGTCGGCCGGGCCGCGCACTACCGGCTCACGCCGGAGGCCGATGCGCTCGTGCGCAAGGCCGACGAGCGGGTCTCCGCCCCCGCACCGTTCGAGCAGCCCGACGGGCAGTGGACCCTGCTGAGCTACTCGATGCCCGAGAGCCGGCGCGACCTGCGGCACAAGCTGCGGGCCACGCTCACCTGGGCGGGTTTCGGCGGCCTGCGGGACGGGCTGTGGATCGCGCCGGGCACCATCGACGTCGGCGCGGTCTTCGCCGACGCCGGGCTGTCGGAGGCGGCCGGCCTGGCGGAGTGGTTCAGCGCCTCGCCGCTGCCCGGCGTCCGGGTCGAGCGGTTCATCCGGCGGGCCTGGCCGGTCGACCGGATCCAGGAGGAGCACGAGACCTTCGTCCGGACCTGGTGGTCGTGGTCCGAGAACGAGGACCCGCTGGGCCAGGTGACGCTGCTCGGCGCGGACTGGCTGCGGGTGCTGCGGGCCGATCCCGGGCTGCCGGCGCGCTTCCTGTCACCGGACTGGCCCGCCGCGCGGAGTGCGGCCGCCTACCGCCGCTGCTACGACGCGCTGCTGCCGGCGGCCCAGCGGTGCCTGGCCGTCGAGCTCGGGCAGGCCGTGCCCGGCTGAGCCGGTCGGGAGCGGTCAGTCGCCGGGCCCGGCCGGCTCGTCCCGCGTCGCGTCCTGGTACCGGCGGAACCGCAGGGACTCGACCAGCACGTAGCCGAACAGGACGCACCAGGCGAAGCTGAGGAACGCCCGCCCCCAGTCCGCGTCCACGAGCAGCACCACCAGCTGCCAGAGGTTGTAGGCCAGCGCGCCGCCGGCGAGCACCTGCACGCCGCGGTTGCCGAACCAGGGCGGGCGGAGCGGAACGGGAGCCACGACGCCACGCTAGTCCGGGGACGGGTGTGCACCGCGCGCCGCCGGGCCGCTCGGGGAGCGGCCGGTCGTTTCCCGGGGGCGTCGGGAGGGCAGTCGACCGGTGACCGTCCCGCGCCGCCCGGTGCCGCCGGATGCGGCATCGTCGGATGTCGCAGCCCCGGGGGCACGCAGGCCGGCGCGGCGACCCAGGACCGCCTCCGCCCCTCAGCAGTTGGGAGTTCTCATGACCGAGCGGGCCGCTCCCGAACCCAGCGAGATCACCTACGACGAGCAGTACTACCCGGCACGTCCCCGCCCGCTGCGGCCCTCCGTCCGGCGCTTCGTCCGGACCGCTCGGCCCGAGGGCATGAACGGCGAGCCGGTCGCCGAGAACCACGAGTACGTGGAGTGGCTCGAGGAGCACTCCATGCTGCGGGACGCGAACGCGATCGCCTCCCAGCTGTCGGGGCAGGGCAGCATGTGGCAGAACCCGTACGCCAGCCCCAACCCCCGCATGGCCGTCGACCGGGCGCCGGTCTGGTTCACCGCCTATCCCATCTCCTTCATCACCGCGCCCGGCAAGAGCTATCTGGCCAGCCTCGGGGACGAGCAGCTCTGGGACGCCTTCGACCAGATCGGGATCACCGCCGTCCACACCGGTCCGGTCAAGATCGCCGGTGGCCTGAACGGGTGGCACCCGACGCCGTCGGTCGACGGGCACTTCGACCGCATCAGCATGCAGATCGACCCGGCCTTCGGCAGCGAGGAGGACTTCCGGACGCTGACCGTGACGGCGGCCGCGCACGGCGGCGTGGTCATCGACGACATCGTCCCGGGTCACACCGGGAAGGGCGCGGACTTCCGGCTCGCCGAGATGGCCGTCAAGGACTTCCCGGGCATCTACCACATGGTGCAGATCGAGCCGCCCGACTGGCACCTGCTGCCCGACGTCCCGCAGGGGCGCGACTCGGTGAACATCGACGCCAAGGCCGAGGCCGCGCTGGCCCGGGCGGGGTACATCATCGGCGAGCTGCAGCGGGTCATCTTCTACGAGCCCGGCGTCAAGGAGACCAACTGGAGCGCCACCCGACCGGTCAGGGGGGTGGACGGGGTGGAGCGGCGCTGGGTCTACCTGCACTACTTCAAGGCCGGTCAGCCCTCCATCAACTGGCTCGATCCCTCGTTCGCCGGCATGCGACTGGTCATCGGCGACGCCGCCCACTCCATCGCGGACCTCGGTTCGGGGGCCCTCCGCCTGGACGCCAACGGCTTCCTCGGCGTGGAGAAGAGCGCGGAGGGGCTGCCGGCCTGGTCGGAGGGCCACCCGCTGTCCGAGGCCGCGAACCACTTCATCGCCAGCATGGTGCGCAAGATGGGCGGCTTCACGTTCCAGGAGCTGAACCTGGCGATGGACGACGTGAAGGCGATGGGTGAGTCCGGGGCCGACCTGTCCTACGACTTCATCACCCGGCCCGCGTACCACCACGCGCTGGTCACGGCCAACACCGAGTTCCTCCGGCTGGCGCTCAACACCTCCCTGGGCATGGGCATCGACTCGGCATCCCTGGTCCACGCGCTGCAGAACCACGACGAGCTGACGCACGAGCTCGTCCACTTCTCGACCCGGCACAAGGACGACCTCTTCCCCTACGGCGGCGAGGAGCTCACCGGGCACGAGGTCGGACACCGCGTCCGCATGGACCTGTGCGACCGGCTGACCGGGACGTGGGCGCCGTACAACCGCACGTTCACCACCAACGGCATCGCCTGCACGACGGCCAGCGTCATCACCGCCACGCTCGGCATCCGGGACCTGGACCGGATGACCCACGACGACGCGGAACTGGTCAAGCGGGTCCACCTGCTGCTGGCGATGTACAACGCGCTGCAGCCGGGCGTCTTCGCGCTCTCCGGGTGGGACCTCGTCGGCATGCTCCCGCTCGAGGCCGACCAGGTCGCCTCCCTCATCGCCGAGGGGGACACCCGCTGGATCAACCGTGGGGCGCACGACCTGATGGCCTTCGCGCCGGGCACGCAGCGGTCGGACTCCGGGATGCCCGTGGGCCGGACGCTCTACGGGACGCTCCCCGAGCAGCTCGAGGACGACAACTCCTTCGCCCGGTCCCTGGGCCGGATCATCGCGGTCCGGAACCGGTACGGCATCGCCAAGGGCGCCCAGGTCGACGTCCCCGACGTCTCCCACCGGTCGATGCTGGTCATGGTCCACGCGATCGAGAACGGGCTCGTGCAGGTCACGGTGCTGAACTTCGGCGGCGAGCCGATCGCGGGCACCGTGCGGTCGGAGCACCTCCCGGCCGGCGCCCGGGTGCTCAACCTCTTCACCGAGGACGAGATCGGGACGGTGGACGACCTGAACAGCTTCCCCGTCTGGCTGGAGGGCTACGAGGGGCTGCCCCTGCTGATCACCACCAGGTGAGCACGTCGGTGGGGGAACGCCGTCCCCGCCGGGCGGCGGCGTCCGGCGGGGAGCCCGGGCGGCGGCTGGTGCCGCGTGCCACGCTCGGCGCGTGACTCGCGTCGGCCTGGTCCTGGGCGCCGGGGGCGTCGTCGGGCAGGCCTACCACTCGGGCGTGCTGGCGGTGCTGGAGCACGACCTCGGCTTCGACGGGCGCACGGCCGAGGTCATCGTCGGCACCTCGGCCGGCTCGATCACCGGCACCCTGCTGCGGCTCGGCGTCTCGGCCGAGGACCTCGCCGCCTGGACGGTCAAGGCGCCGCTGTCCGACGAGGGCGGCGTGATGCGGCAGGTCGCCGGGACGCCGGTGCCCGCCCTGGCCCCGTTCCGCCCGCTCAGCCTGCTGCGCCCGGGACGGCTGCCGGGCCGGCACATGCTGAAGCGGGCGCTCACCCGGCCGGGGCAGTTCCGGCCGCTGGCCGCCGGGATGGCCCTGCTGCCGCCGGGACGGCACGACATCCAGGAACAGCTGGCCGCCCTGCGCGAGCTCGAGAACCCGGAGTGGCCGGAGCCCCCGCTGTGGATCTGCGCGGTCCGCCGGCGGGACGGGCGCCGCGTCGTGTTCGGCCGTCCCGGCACCCCGCCGGTGCCCATCCACCTGGCCGTGGCCGCCTCGTGCGCGGTGCCCGGCCACTTCGCCCCCGTCCGGATCGACGGGCGCAGCTACGTCGACGGCGGCGTGCACTCCCCGACGAACGCGGCCGTCCTGCGGGGGCTCCGCCTCGACGTCGTCATCGTCATCTCGCCCATGAGCGGGTCGGTCGGACGGCGGCCCGACGTCTACGCCGCGGCCCGCTGGCACTCCGGCCGCCTGCTGGACCGGGAGGTCCGGGCGCTGGAGGCCGAGGGCGTCCGGACCGTCGTCTTCGCGCCCGGCGCCGCCGAGCAACGGGTCATGGGCAACGACATGATGGCCCGCGAGCGGTTGCACGAGGTCATCCGGGAGTCCTTTCTCGCCGCCGGCCGCCGCGCCGCCGGCCCGGGGGTCGTCGACCTCATCCGGCTGGCAGCGGATCCCGGGTAGCGCCCGGCCGGGCCGCGGGTGGCACGATGCGGCCATGGCATCGACGCCGGTGCCCGCCGGGCGGGGCGGCACGGCGTTCGTCCTCGGTGGCGGGGGAGTGCTCGGCGCGGCCGAGGTCGGGATGCTGCGGGCGCTGTTCGAGCACCGGGTCCGGCCGGACCTGATCGTGGGCACGTCGGTGGGCGCGATCAACGGCGCACTCGTCGCCGCCGACCCGGCGCCGAGCGCGGTGGACCGGCTGCGCGCGGTGTGGGAGGAGCTGGCCTCGCAGCGGATCTTCGCCGGGTCCGTGCTGGCCCGGGTGGGGACCCTGGTGCGGACCCGCACCCACCTGCACCCGCGGGAGCCGCTGCGGGAGCTGCTCGAGGCGCACCTTCCGGCGACGACCTTCGCCGAGCTGCGCGTGCCCTTCCAGTGTGTCGCGGCCAGCATCGAGCGGGCCGCCGAGCAGTGGTTCGCCGAGGGCCCGCTGGTCGACGCGGTGCTCGCGTCCTGCGCGGTGCCCGGGCTGCTGCCACCGGTCGAGCTCGGCGGTGAGCACTACCTGGACGGGGGACTGGTGCACAGCATCCCGGTCGGCCGTGCGGTCGCGCTCGGCGCCGACACGATCTACGTGCTGCACGTCGGGCGGATCGACCGGCCGCTGCGCCCACCGACCCGGCCGTGGGAGGTCGCGCTGGTCTCCTTCGAGATCGCCCGGCGACACCGCTTCGCCGCCGACCTGGCCGCCCTGCCGCCGGGCGTCACGCTGCACGTGCTGCCCTCGTCCGACCAGGGCCCGCCGGCGGCCGGCGACCTGCGGAACCTGCGCTACCGCGACTTCTCCGGCGTACCGGAGCGGATCGACCGCGCCTACGCCGCCACCCGCGACTACCTGGCGCGGGCCGGCACGTCCGCGGACGAGGGAGTCTGACGTGCTGCCACCCCGCCGCGTCCGCCGGGTCACCGGCCCGCTGATGATCGGTGCGCTGGCGGCCGGCGTGCTCCTTCTGCCCGTGCTCGTGGTCGTGGCGGTGGTGGTCTCCGTGTGGCTGCCGGGGCGCTGGCGCGCGCTGCGGCTGCTGGCCTTCGCGCTGGTCTACCTGGCGCTGGAGGTCGTCGGCCTCGGCCTCGCGGCGGTGCTGTGGGTGCTCAGCGGCTTCGGCCGCCGGCTGGACTCACCGGCGTTCCGGGCGGCCCACTACACCGTGCTCCGCCTGCTGCTCGACGCGCTCATGCGGATGGCGCAGCGGCTGTTCAGCCTGCGGCTGGTCACCGACGGCGCGTCCTGGTCACCGCTGGACGACGGGGTGCCCGGCTCGACGAACGCCATGGTGGTGCTCTCCCGCCACGCCGGTCCGGGCGACTCCTTCCTGCTCGTGCAGACGCTGATGAACCGCGACCACCTGCGCCAGCCGCGGATCGTGCTCAAGGACCTGCTGCAACTGGACCCGCTGATCGACGTCTACCTCAACCGGCTGCCCAACCACTTCGTGTCGGCCGATCCGGCGGTGGGGTACGGCTCGACCGAGGCGATCGCCGACCTGGCCCGCGACCTGGGCGAGGAGGACGCGCTGCTGATCTTCCCCGAGGGCGCGAACTTCACCCCGCAGCGCCGGTTCCGGGCCATCGAGCGACTGCGCGACCGCGGGCTGGTGGCCGCGGTGCGCCGGGCCGAGGCGATGCGGCACGTGCTGCCGCCGCGGCCGGCCGGGGTCACCGCCGCGCTGCGCGCCGCCCCGCACGCCGACGTCGTCCTCGTCGCGCACACCGGCCTGGAACACCTCAGCACGGTGCGGGACGTGTGGCGCGGCCTGCCGATGGACAAGACCCTGTACCTGCGCTGGTGGTTCATCCCGGCCGCGGAGGTCCCGCGCGACGACACCGAGCTGACCGACTGGCTCTACCGGTGGTGGCAGACGATCGACGACTGGATCGCCACCACGTCGGCCGCGCAGGACGCCGGCCGCGCCGGAGCGTGAGGGCGGCGCAGCCGGGCGGACGTTGCGCCCGACCACTCCGGCAGGATGGCACGGGTCACATCTGCTCTCGGGAGGCGACCGGTGAGTATCCCCGATGTAGCCGTTTCCGTCCGATCGGCGGGGTCCGGCACGTTCGCCGTGCCGCGGATCGAGGCCGAGCAGCGCCCCGACGGGCGCCTGGTCATCCGCAGCCGCGAGCCGCTGGGCGACCACCCGGTCAGCGTCGTGCACTCCTTCCGCGCACACAGCGAGGCGCACCCCGAGCGGCTGCTGGTGGCCGAGCGGGCCGCGGACGGGGAGTGGGCGCGGAACACCTGGGGGCAGGTCCGGGAGCAGGCCGACCGGCTCGCGCAGGGCCTGCTCGACCGCGGCCTGGCCGACCGGCCGGTCATGGTCCTGTCCGGGAACAGCCGGCTGCACCTGACCGTCACGCTGGCCGCCATGACCGTGGGGGCGCCGGTGGTCCCCACGAGCGTCGCGTACTCGCTGCAGAGCGCCGACCACGCCAAGCTGCGGGCGATGGCCGACCTCGTCGACCCCGGGCTGGTGGTGGCCGAGGACGCCTCGTTCGACCGGGCGGTCGCCGCGGTGCGGGGCGACCGGGTGGTGCTCAGCCGGGACGGCGACGTCCCCGGGTCCGTCCCGGCGGCCACGTTCGGCGCGCAGCCGACCGCGGAGGTGGACCGCCGGTGCGCGGGCCGGCAGCGCGGCGACGTCGCGAAGATCCTCTTCACCTCCGGCTCGACCGGCACGCCGAAGGGCGTGCTGACCACCCACGGCATGCTGGCCGCCAACCAGCAGCAGATGCTGCAGGCCTGGCCGTTCCTCGCCGGGGAACCGCCGGTGCTGCTGGACTGGCTGCCCTGGAGCCACACGTTCGGCGGCAACTTCTGCGCAGGTCTGGTGCTCACCCACGGCGGCGAGCTGTGGATCGACGACGGCCGCCCCGCCCCCGCCCTGGTCGAGCGCACGGTGCGCAACCTGTCCGACGTCCACCCCACCGTCTACCTCAACGTGCCGGCCGGCTGGGGGGCGCTGCTCCCGCACCTCGAGCGCGATCCCGCCGCCGCGGCGGCGTTCTTCGACCGGCTGCGGATCGGCTTCTTCGCCGCCGCCGCGCTGCCGCAGCAGCTGTGGGACCGGATCGAGGCCCTCGCCGCCGCCTCCGGCGCGCGGATGCAGATGACCACCGCGTGGGGGCTCACCGAGACCTCGCCGGCCGCCACCGCGGCGCACTTCGCCATCACCCGCAGCGACGTCCTCGGCGTGCCCCTACCCGGCGTCGAGCTGGCCCTGGTGCCGGTGGGGGAGAAGCGGGAGGTCCGGGTGACCGGCCCGAACGTCACCCCCGGCTACCACCGCCGGCCCGACCTCACCGCCGCCGCCTTCGACGAGGAGGGCTTCTTCCGCACGGGGGACGCCGTCGCCCTCGCCGACCCGGACGACCCCGCCGCCGGACTGCTGTTCCGCGGCCGGATCGCCGAGGACTTCAAGCTCGCCACCGGCACCTTCGTCAGCGTCGGCACGCTGCGGCCGAAGCTGCTGTCCGCGTCGCAGGGACTGCTCACCGACGCCGTGATCTGCGGCCAGGACGGCGACTGCGTGACCGCGATGGTCTGGGTCAGCCCGCCGAACGCCGGCCGGGTCGATGACGAGGGCGTCCCGGCGGAGGAACTGCGCGCCGAGCTCGTCGCCACCCTGCAGCGGCTGGCCGCCGAGGGCGGCGGCTCCTCGCAGTGCGTCGAGCGGCTGCTCGTGCTGAGCGAGCCGGCGCAGCTGGATGCCGGGGAGATCACCGACAAGGGCTACGTCAACCAGGCCGCCGTCCGTGACCGGCGCGCCGGCCTGGTCGCGCTGCTGACCGCCGACCCGCTGCCGCCGCAGGTCGTCGTCCGGACGGCGGGCTGACCGGCAGCGCCGTCAGCCGAGGGTGAGGGGCTGCCACGGGGCGAGCCACGGCCGGCGGCTGTGCTCCAGGCGGAGCACGCCCGGCCGGGCCTCGATGAGCTCCCCGAAGACGGTCGCGTACACCAGGCCGTCCTGTTCGTGGCGGACCACGAGGGCTCCCGGGTCGTCCCTCGGCGGCTCGCGCTGCACCAGCTCCCGCCAGCCGTCCGGGTAGCCGGCCCCGGTGAACAGCGGGAGGAACCGGTCGGCCTTGCGGTCCTCCGGGCCGCCCGAGGTGACCATCCAGGTGCCCGCCGGGTGCTCCGTCGTCACCAGCTCCGCGCCGTCGAAGTCCCAGGTGGTCAGCCGGTCCGGTGCGGCGAGGACGAGGAGGAAGCTGGCCATGCCGTCGACGCGGACGTGCGCGAGCCAGTCCGCGCCGTGCACGGCGCCCAGCAGCGGCAGCACGCCCCGGCTCGGTGCCCCCGGGTCGGCCGCCCGCTTCTGCGGCCGGTTGAGGACGAGCGCGGTGACCCCGGTGTCGACGTGGGTGGCGCACCACGTCCCGCCCGCCAGGCGGTCCCGGCCCCCGACGAGGGCGGCGTGCTCCGGCCACCAGCGGCCGGGGTCGTCGAACACCCGGCCGGTCAGCTCGTCCCGGAGCGCGAGGATCCGCACCGGCTCGCCGGGGGACCACCGCACCACCACCGTGCACACCCGGCCGATCGTCCCAGCTGCGGGTCAGTCCGTGCCGGCGCCGTCGCGCACCAGCCGGGCGGCGAGGGCCTCGGCGGCGTCGGTCACGCACCGTCGGAAGAGCGCGTCGTCGCCGGTGCACAGCCAGTTCAGCGACGCCCCGAACAGCAGGCCCAGCACCGACTCGGCCAGCACCTCGACGTCGCCCGACCACCTGCCGCCGGACGCCCCGGCCACCCGGCGCAGCAGGTCGAGGACGTCCCGGCGGTACTGCTCGGTGGACTCCCGCGCCAGGGCGTGCAGGTCCTCGTCCCGGCCGCCCATCATGCTCAGCTCCTGCAGCACCATCTCGGCGCCGGGGTCGGCGATCACGCTGTCGACGTAGCCGTCCAGGGCCCGGGTGAGCACCTCGGCCGGGCTGCCCCCGGCCTCCACCGCCCGCATCAGCACGGCGGTGGACCGCTCCCGATCGGCCTGGAAGACCGCCCGCACGAGCTCGGTCTTGGAGGCGAAGGCGTAGTGCACGGCCCCGAGGGGGACGTCGGCCTCCCGCGCGACCGCCCGGGTGGTGAGCGACCAGGCCCCGTCGCGCTGCATGACCCGCATGGCGGCGGCCACCAGCTGGACCCGGCGTTCGGCGACGGGGAGGTGGGCACGGCGTGGGGGTGTCACCCCACCACGGTCCCGTGCGCGAGCGCGGCGTGCGCGGCGGGCGCGGGCTCTCCGGCGGCCACCCGGGTGCCGCGGAGGAGGACGACGGCCTGGAGCGCGACGTACGCCGCGAGCACCGCGGCGAGCAGCAGCACCAGGTCCATGCCCACCACGAACGCCTCCTCGGCCGCGGCCAGCAGCGAGGCGGCGGTCTCCGGCGGCAGCTGGGCGGCCACCTCCGTGGCGCCGCCCAGGGTCTCGCGGGCCGCCGCGGGCACCCCCGGCAGGTCGCCGAGGGACGCGGCGTAGGCGGTCAGCCCGACGGTGCCGAGCACCGCCGTGCCCATCGCCCCGCCGAACTCGTAGGCGGTCTCGGAGATCGCCGCCGCGGCCCCGGCCCGCTCCGGCGGCGCCGTCGCGAGGATGACGTCGTTGGTGAGCGTCTCGGCCAGGCCGACACCCAGGCCGATCAGCACGCTGGCCAGGACCAGCACCGCCCGGTCGCCGTCCACCCCGAGCGCCGTGCCGACCCCCAGCCCGGCGGCGGCCAGCGCCATGCCGCCGCCGACGAGCCACCGCAGCTGCACGTGCCGGGCCAGCCGGGGAGCCGACAGCGCCCCGGCCACGGTGGCGACGGCGAGGGGCACCATCCACAGCCCCGCGACCACCGGGCTCATGCCCAGCACGAGCATCAGGTACTGGGGGAGGAAGAACATCAGGCCGAGCAGGGCGAAGACCGACAGCAGGTTGGTCGTGACCGCGACGGTGAACGCGCGGTGCCGGAACAGGCGCAGGTCGAGCAGCGGCTCGGCCAGGCGGCGCTGACGGCGGACGAACGTCCACAGCAGCGCCACGCCGGTGGCGAGGGCGAGCACCACGGGCAGGCCGGCGCCGTCCTCGGCCGAGGTCTTGAGCGCGTACACCAGCGGCAGCACGCCCGCGATGGACAGGACGGCGGACAGCAGGTCGAAGGGGCCCGGCCGCGGGTTGCGCGACTCGGGCAGCAGCAGGAGGGCTCCGACGACCAGCGCGACCATGACCGGGGTGTTCACCAGGAACACCGAGCCCCACCAGAAGTGCTCCAGCAGGAAACCGCCGGCGACCGGCCCGATGGCCGTCCCCCCGGAGAACGCGGCCGCCCAGACGGCGATGGCCAGCCGTCGCTCGGTGGCGTCGGGGAACACCGTGCGCAGCAGCGCGAGGGTCGAGGGCATCAGTGTCGCGCCGCCGAGCCCGAGCAGGGCCCGGGCCGCGATGAGCATCTCGGGCGTCGTCGCGAACGCCGCGACCAGCGAGGCGCTCCCGAAGGCGACGGCACCGGCCACGAGCAGCCGGCGCCGGCCGATGCGGTCCCCGACGTTGCCCATGAGCACCAGCAGGCCGGCGAGCAGGAAGGAGTAGACGTCGACGATCCACAGCAGCTCGGTCGCGGTGGGGTCGAGGTCGGCGGTGAGCGCCGGCACCGCGAACCCGAGCACCGTCATGTCGATGCTGATGAGCAGGACCGGAAGCGCCAGGACCGCGAGCGCGGACCAGCGACGAAGGGGACTCACGGGTGTCCTCGAGCGGGAGGGAGGCCAGGGGGGCCGCCCAGCGGGGCGGCGTCGCCAGTCTGGCACAGTTTTGGTCGATCGACCAAAACTTCAGTCGGCCCGGTCCGGGACGGGCAGCCCCGCCAGTCGCTGCTGCATCCCGGTGAGGATCGCCGCCAGCCCGAGGTCGAACGCGGCGTCCGCGCGGGCCTCGCCGCGCGGCCCGGCCCGCACCGCGGCGTCGAGCACCGGCGTCCGGCCGCCCTCGCTGCGCCAGACGTCGACCGGGGAGGCGAGTTCCAGGGCCGCGCCGACGGCGTAGGAGTCGAGCACCGTCACCCAGAGCACGACCTCGTCGGCGGGGCAGCCCGCCGCGGCCAGGAGGGCGGCCACCCGGTCGTAGCCCTCCAGCGCCGCGCCGGCGGTCATCGTCTGCCCGATGAGCAACGGGATCAGGTTCGGGTGGGCGGCCAGCCCGCGGCGGTAGGAGTGCATCCACGCGGTCACCTGCGCGGCCCAGTCGGTGCCGTCCAGCGGCGGCAGGTCCACCTGCGTGGCCAGCCGCTCCCGGATCAGCTCGACGATCTCCGCGCGCCCGGAGACGTGGTGGTAGATCGACGAGGCGCTCGACCCGAGCCGGCCCGCGAGCTCGCCCATCGTCAGCCGCCCGTGCTCGTCGATCAGCGCCAGCGCGGCCTCGAGGATCATCCCCACGTCGAGCAGTCGCCGGCGGCGCTGGGCCACGTGTCCTCCTGGGGTCGGGACGGGGTCGTCCGCTCGAAGTCTCGCGGATGCCTTGACCGTGAGGCGGAGCACACCCACACTAACCGAACGTCATTCGGATAAGGCGTCCGAGAGCCCTCGAGAGGACCCGTCGTGACCGCACCCCCGCCTCCGTCCACCGCCGGCAGCGAGCCCGCCCAGGGACATCTCAAGCACGGTGTCCTCGGCACCGGGAGCATCGTCTTCATGGTCGTCGCCGCGGCGGCGCCCCTGACCATCCTGGCCGGGATCGCCCCCCTGGCGATCCTCATCGGCGGCATCGGCGCCCCGGTCGCGTACCTGTTCGCCGGTGCCACGCTGGCCGTCTTCGCCGTCGCCTTCACCCGCATGACGAAGCACGTGGGCAGCGCCGGCGCCTTCTACGCCTACATCGCCAAGGGGCTGGGCCGCACGTGGGGGCTGGCGGCCGCGCTGCTGGCGCTGGTGTCGTACAACGCCATCCAGATCGGCGTCTACGGCCTGCTCGCGGTGCAGACGCAGGCGACGCTGGCCGACCTGTTCGGCCTCACCGTCCCGTGGCCGGTCATCGCCCTGGTGGCCATCGCGCTGGTCTTCCTCGTCGGGTGGACCGGCATCGACGTCGGCGCCAAGGTGCTGGGCGTCCTGCTGGTCCTGGAGACCGGGATCCTGCTGCTGCTGGCCTTCGCCGTCGTCTTCCGGGGCGGCGCGTCCGGCCTCGACGCCGCCTCCTTCACCCCCGACGCGGTCTTCACCCCCGGCATGGGCGCGGCCCTGGCGTTCGCGTTCGCGGCGTTCATCGGCTTCGAGTCCACCGCGCTGTACCGCAGCGAGGCGCGCGACCCGGAGCGCACCGTCCCGCGGGCCACCTACGTCGCCATCGTCGGCATGGCCGTCACGTACGCCTTCATCGTCTGGGCGGTCGTGCAGGCCTTCGGCAGCGACCAGGCGCAGGCCGCCGCCGGCGGCGACCTGGCCGGCATGTTCTTCACCGCCATCACCACGTACGTCGGCCCGTGGGCGTCCACGCTGATGTCCCTGCTGATCATCAGCAGCGTCTACGCCTCGCAGCTGGCCTTCCACAACGCGATCAACCGCTACGCCTTCGCCCTCGCCGAGGACGGCGTGCTGCCCGGCTGGTTCGGGACCACCCACCCGCGGTTCGGTTCCCCCTACCGCGCGGGGATCGTGCAGTCCGTGGTCGCCGCCGTCGTCGTCCTGGGGTTCGCGGTGGCCGGCGCCGACCCCTACACCCGCCTGCTGCTGTGGGTGAACACCCCGGGCGCGGTCGGCATCTTCGTGCTCATGCTGCTGACCGCCCTCGCCGCGGTCGCCTACTTCCTGCGCCGCAACCGGGCCGCGAGCACGCCCACCACCGTCGCGGCCGGGGTGACGAGCACGGTCCTCCTGGCGGTCGCGCTCTACGTCACGCTCGACAACGTCGAGCTGATCACCGCGTCCTCCGCGGCGGTCAACGCCGTGCTCGTCGGCATCGTCCCGCTGACGCTCCTGGTCGGGGTGGCGCTCGCCCGGTGGCTGCGGCGCAGCCGCCCCGCGGTCTACGCCCGCATCGGCGAGGGGCGGGACGACGGCGCGGCGGAGGTCCCCGCCGGGGCCAGCCCGGTGGGCGCGGCGTGACCGCCGCGGACCTGGTGCTGCTCGCGGACACGGTGCACACGCTCGTCCCGGGGAGCCGGCCGGTCGAGGCCGTCGCCGTGGCCGACGGCGTCGTCGTGGCGACCGGCAGCCGGTGGGACGCCGAGGACTGGCGGGGCGCCCGCACCGAGGTCCTCGACCTGGGCGCGGCCACGCTCACCCCGGGTCTCGTCGACGGCCACACCCATCCGGTGATGGGCCTGCAACTGGCCGTGGACGTCGACCTCTCGCGGGCCCGCTCCCTCGCCGAGGTCCAGCGGCTGCTGGCCGCCGCGGCCGAGGGGCGCGGCCCCGAGGCGTGGGTGCAGGGCTGGGGTCTGGACCCGAACCTCTTCGGCGAGCAGCCCGTGACCAGCGCGCCGATCGAGGCCGCGGTCGCCGGCCGCCCCGCCTTCGTCCGGCTCTTCGACGCCCACTCGGCCCTGGCCACCGCGCGGGCGCTGGCGATCGCCGGCGTCGACGGCCCGCGGCGGTTCGCCTCGCGGTCGGAGGTGGTCTGCGACGACGCCGGGCGGCCGACCGGCCTGCTGCTCGAGGTCGGCGCGATGGACCTCGTCACCGCGCACGTCCCGCTGGACCCGGTGCCCGTCCGGGCCGCCCAGCTGCGCGAGCTGCTGCAGGGCATGGCGGCCACCGGGCTGACGGGTGGCCACGTGATGGACCTGCTCGGTGACAGCCAGGCCGTCGTCGCCGCGGCGGAGGACGCCGGCGACCTGCCGCTGCGGCTGCGGTTCGCCCCGTGGTGCCTGCCGGGCGCGGACGCCGACACGCTCGCCGAGCTGGTGCACGTGCAGGGCCGGGGCGGTCGCCGCTGGGGGATCGGCGGGGTCAAGTTCATGATCGACGGCACCATCGACAACGGCACCGCGTGGCTCGAGGAACCCGACGCCCTCGGCGGGTCGACGGCCAGCTTCTGGCCCGATCCGGCGGAGTACACCCGCGCGCTCCGGGCGCTCGCCGCGGCCGGCGTCCCGACTGCGACGCACGCGATCGGCGACGCCGCCGTGCGGCACGTCCTGGACGCGCTCGACGGCGTGGACCGGTCGGCGTCGGGCCCGCACCGCGTCGAGCACATCGAGACGCTGCCCAGCGCCCTGATCGGCCGGTTCCTCCGGCAGGGCGTGGTGGCCAGCATGCAGCCCACCCACTGCACCCACTTCACCCGGGCCGACCACTCGGACAACTGGTCCACCCGGCTGGGCGACGAGCGGGCCGACCGGGCCTGGCGCTGCCGCGATCTGCGCGACGCCGGCGTCCCGCTGGTCCTCGGCTCCGACTGGCCGGTGGCGCCCTACGACCCGCGCCGGGTGCTGGCCGACGCCCAGCTGCGCCGGCCGGCCGGCGAGCCCGACGTCCCGCCGGTCCAGCCGCACCAGGGGCTGACGCCGCTCATGGCACTGCAGGGCTACACGAGCCAGGCGGCCGACGCGGCGGGCGAGTCCGGTCGGGCCGGGCGGATCGCGGTGGGGATGCGCGCCGACCTCACCGCCTTCGTCGTCGACCCGCTGCTCGCCCCGCCCGACGAGCTCGCCGACGCCCCGATCGCGCTCACCACGGTCGGTGGCTGCGTCGTGCACCGGGACGCGCTGGTCGACGCCTGAGCCCGAGCCGGGCCCGGCGGGTGGTGCAGCAGGTCACAGGCGCAGAGTCGGGGCGTGGATGCCGCTCGCCGTCCCGCCGACGGTGCGGGGTACCGCGCCGGTGAGCGGGGGTTCCGCCGGGCCTCGTGGGCGATCTTCCTCGCGGGCGTCGCGGTGTTCGCGATGCTCTACGTCCCGCAGGTCCTGCTCCCCGAGCTGACCCGGGCGTTCGGGATCTCCTCGGCGCGGTCCACGTTGTCCGTCTCGGTCGCGACGGCCGGCCTGGCGGTCGGCCTGCTCGTGCTGGGCCCGGTGTCCGACCGGCGCGGGCGGACGGCGATCCTGCACGGCGGCCTGGCCGCGGCCGCGGTGCTCGGGGTGCTGGTCGCCGTGGCGCCGTCGTGGCCGGTGCTGCTGGGGCTGCGCGCGGCGCAGGGTGTCGCCCTGGCCGGACTGCCCGCCGTGGCCACCGCCTACCTGCGCGAGGAACTGCACGGCTCGGTGAGTGCGCGGGCGATCGGGCTGTTCGTCAGCGGCAACGCGATCGGCGGGCTGACCGGCCGGCTGCTCGGCGGCCTGCTGGTGGACCTCGGCGGTTGGCGGGCGGCGACCGGGGGCATCGCGCTGCTCGGGGTCGGCTGCGCGGTCGCCGTGCGGGTGCTGCTGCCGCCGTCCCGCCGCTTCTCCCGGGTGCCCCGGGAGGGGCGGTTGCTGCGCCAGCTGGCCGCCGCGCTCACCGATCCGGTGCTGCTCGGCCTCTACGGCAGCGCCGCGCTGCTGATGGGGGCCTTCGTCGCCGTCTACAACGCCGCGACGTTCCGGCTGGAGTCCCCGCCGTACGGGCTGGCGCCCGGCCTGGCCGGGCTGGTCTTCCTGGCCTATCTGCTCGGCTCGGCCAGCTCCGTGGGCGGCGGCGAGCTCGCCGGCCGCCTCGGCCGGCGGCTGGTGGTCCCGGTCGCCGTCGCCGTGATGGCCGGTGGGATCGCCCTGACCCTCGCCCGGCCGCTGCCGGCGTTCGTCGCCGGCCTGTGCGTGCTGACCGTCGGCTTCTTCGCCGCGCACGGCGTGGCCAGCGGCTGGGTGGCGCTGCGGGCGGCGGGCAGCGGGCGCGCGGTCGGGCAGGCGGCCTCGCTGTACTCGTTCTGGTACTACGTCGGTTCCTCCGTCGGCGGCACGCTGGCCGGCTGGGCGTGGGACGGCGGCGGCTGGCCGGCCGTCGTCCTCCTGGCCGGCGGGCTCACCGTCGCCGCCCTCGGCGTCGCGCTGGTGCTGGGCCGCAGCCGGAGCCTGCAGGCCGCCGGCTGAGCCGTCCGGCCGTGCCGGATCCGGCGCTCCGCGGCCGGCCGGGTGGACGGATCGGCACCTGCCCGGCGGCCGTCCGGTCGGGGAGGGTCGACGCGGATCCCCGTTCCCGTCCGAGGAGGACGCATGACCACCCCGTACTGGGTCGCCGGTGAGTCCAGGTCCGGCACCGAGGTGCTCGAGGTGCGCTCGCCGCACGACGGCACCCTCGCCGGCCGGACGACGCAGGCCCTCCCCGAGGACGTCGAGGCCGCGGTCGCCGCGGCGCACGGCGCCCGGGCGGCCTGCGCGGCCACGCCCGCGCACGTCCGCGCCGCCGCTCTGGACTCCGTCTCCCGGCGGCTGGCCGAGCGCAGCGAGGAGATGGCCGCGCTGATCACCGCGGAGTCGGGCAAGCCGCTGAAGTGGGCGCGGCTGGAGGTGGCCCGCGCGGTCTCGACGTTCCGCTGGGGCGCCGAGGAGGCCCGGCGGTGGTCGGGGACCCTGCAGCGGCTGGACACCGACCCGGCCGCGACCGGCCGGATGGCGCTGGTCCGCCGCGCGCCCCGCGGTCCCGTGCTCGGCATCGCGCCGTTCAACTTCCCGCTCAACCTGGTCGCCCACAAGGTGGCCCCGGCGATCGCCGTCGGCGCACCGATCGTGCTCAAGCCGGCCCCGGCGACGCCGCTGACGGCGCTCCTGCTCGGCGAGCTCCTGGCCGAGACCGATCTGCCGGCGGGCGCGTGGTCGGTGCTGCCGGTGCCCAACGAGGTCGCCGCCGACCTGGTCCGCGACCCGCGGCTGCCGGTGGTCTCCTTCACCGGGTCGGTGCCGGTGGGCTGGTCGATCCGCGACGCGGTCCCGCGCAAGCACGTCACGCTCGAGCTGGGCGGCAACGCCGCGGTGGTGGTGGCCCCGGACCAGGACGACGACGCCCTGGCGTGGGCGGCCGCCCGGATCGCGACCTTCGCGATGTACCAGGCCGGCCAGTCCTGCATCTCCGTCCAGCGGGTCTTCGCCCACCGCGACGTCGCCGGGGTGCTCACCGACCGGGTCGTGGAGGCGGTGCGGAAGCTCCGCACCGGCGACCCGACCGACGACGCCACCGACGTCGGCCCGCTCATCGACGAGTCGGCCGCCCGCCGCGTGGAGGTCTGGGTCGACGAGGCGGTCGCCGCCGGGGCGCGGGTGCTGACCGGTGGCCGCCGCGACGGCGCGGCGTACGAGCCGACCGTCCTCACCGGCGTGCCGGCCGACGCGAGGGTGTCCTGCGAGGAGGTCTTCGGGCCCGTCGTCGTCCTGGACGCCGTCGACTCGGTCGACGAGGCGTTCGCGCGGGTGAACGACAGCCGCTTCGGCCTGCAGGCCGGCGTCTTCACCCGGGACCTGCAGCTGGCCTTCCGCGCCGCGCGGGAGCTCGAGGTCGGCGGCGTCGTCATCGGTGACGTCCCGAGCTTCCGCGCCGACCAGATGCCCTACGGCGGGCTCAAGGACTCCGGCACCGGGCGGGAGGGCGTGCACGCCGCCATGGAGGACCTCACCGAGGAGCGGGTGCTCGTCCTCACCGACGTCGACGTCTGAAGCGTCCGAGCGGCGGCGGGATCAGGCGGCGAGCTGCCGGAGCCGGCGCAGCTCGCCGGTCAGCACCGCCAGCAGCGCGACGCCGTCCTCGCGGGCTGTCGCGGCGGCCTCTCCGGTGGCGGCGAACCGGGCCACCGCGGCCGGGTGCCGCGCCAGGACGTCGTCACCGGCGGTCAGCGCGGCGGCGGTCAGGGCGCGGTGGTGCTCGCCGAGCTGCTCGCGCAGCGCCGCCTTCGCGGCGAGCACCCAGGAGGAGTCGCCGGGCGCGTCCGCGGCCCGCGCACCGGCGCCGTCCAGCCGCAGCGCCCGACCGAGGGCGGAGTGGGCGCGGAGCACGGCGCCCACCGGCAGGCCGGTCGCCCCGACGACGTCGGCCAGGTCGACCGCGTCGGCCCGCGGGCCGAGGACGGCGATCCCGGCGGCGAGCGCCGGACCGGCGCCGGCGGCCCGCAGCTCCTCCGCGACCGGGGGCTCCTCGCCGGTGACCTCGCCGGCCAGCCGGGTCAGCGCGGGCACGGCGGCGGTGAGCGCGGCGGGGTCCCGGTGCCGGCGCAGCAGCCGGTCGGCCACCCGCTCGGTGATCCGCTGCAGCGCCGGGAGCGCGAGCCGCTCGACCGCGGGCGGGACGTCCTCGTCGAGCAGCGCCCAGAGGCGGTCGAGCTCCAGGACCTGCTCGGCGGCGGCGAACGCCCGCGCGGCGACCGGCGTCCCCACGCCGTGCCGCTCCTCCAGGCGGTGCAGGAACCCCGGCCCCACCCGGTTGAGCAGGTCGTTGGCCAGCTGGGTGGCGGTGATCTCGCGGGCCAGCGGGTGGGCCGCGATGCGGTCGGGCCAGCGCTCGCGGACCGGCCGCGGGAAGTAGCGCCGGAGGACGCCGCCGAGCGCCGGGTCGTCGGGCAGGTCGCTGCCGAGCAGCTCCTCCCGGACCAGGTTCTTCGAGTAGGCCAGCAGGACCGCCGCCTCGGGGCGGGTCAGGCCGCCGCCGGCCGCCCGCAGCCGCTCGATGTCGGCCTCCGACGGCAGGTGCTCCAGGTCGCGGTCGAGGCCGGCCTGCCGCTCCAGGTCGCGGATCAGCGCGGCGTGCCGGTCGAGCAGGAACGGCGCCTGGTCGGCGCACACGGTGAGTGCGCGCGCCTGGGCGGCGTTGTCGGCGAGCACCGCGGCGGCGACCTCGTCGGTCAGCTCGCGCAGCAGCGCGTCGCGCCCGGCGCCGGTCAGCTCGCCGTCCCGGACCGCCCCGGCCAGCAGGATCTTGAGGTTGACCTCCCGGTCGGAGGTGTCGACCCCGGCCGAGTTGTCGATGAAGTCGGTGTTGACCCGCACGCCCGCGCGGGCCGCCGCGACCCGGGCGCGCTGGGTGAGCCCCAGGTTGCCGCCCTCGCCGACGACCCGGCAGCGCAGCGTCTCCGCCGTCACCCGGACCCGGTCGTTGGCGCGGTCGCCGGCCTCGGCGTCGGTCTCCTCCGCCGCGCGCACGTAGGTGCCGACCCCGCCGTTCCACAGCAGGTCGACCGGCGCGCGGAGGACTGCCCGGACCACCTCGTCCGGCGTCAGCTCGGTGGCCTCGACGCCCAGGCGCCGCCGCACCTCGGGGGAGAGGGCCACCACCTTGGCGTCGCGCCGGTGCACGCCGCCGCCGGGGGAGAGCAGGCCCGGGTCGTAGTCGGCCCACGACGACCCGGGCAGGGCGGCCAGCCGGCGCCGCTCGGCGAACGAGGCAGCCGGGTCGGGGTCGGGGTCGAGGAAGACGTGCCGGTGGTCGAACGCGGCGACCAGGCGCAGCCGGGGGGAGAGCAGCATCCCGTTGCCGAACACGTCGCCGGACATGTCGCCGATCCCGGCCACGGTCACCGGCTCGGCGTCGACCTCGGTGCCCAGCTCCCGCAGGGACCGGCGGACCGACACCCAGGCGCCGCGCGCGGTGATGCCCATGGCCTTGTGGTCGTAGCCCGCGGAGCCGCCGGAGGCGAACGCGTCCCCCAGCCAGAACCCGCGCTCGACCGCCAGGGCGTTGGCCAGGTCGGAGAAGGTGGCCGTGCCCTTGTCGGCGGCGACGACGAGGTAGGGGTCGTCCCCGTCGAGCACCACGGTGCGGTCGGGGGGCACGACCGCGCCGTCGACCAGATCGTCGGTGACGTCGAGCAGGCCGGAGACGAACGACCGGTAGGCCGCGGCGACCCGCTCCTGCGCCGCCGCCCGGTCCAGCCCGCGCAGGTCCGCCCGGACGACGAAGGCGCCCTTGGCCCCGGCGGGCACGATGACCGCGTTCTTCACCAGCTGCGCCTTGAGCAGGCCGAGCACCTCGGTGCGGAAGTCCTCGGGCCGGTCGGACCAGCGGATGCCGCCGCGGGCCACGGCGGCGCCGCGCAGGTGCAGGCCCTCCATCGCGGGGGAGTAGACGAACGTCTCGACCTCCGGCCGCGGGAGCGGCAGGAAGGGCAGCCGGCACGACGCGATCTTCAGGGCGAGCTGCGGTCGGGGGCGGCCGTCGGCGTCGCGCTGGAAGGCGCTGGTGCGGACGACGGCGTCGAGCACGTCCCGCAGGCCGCGCAGGATGCGGTCCTGGTCGAGGCTCGTGGTGCCGTCGAGCAGCGCGTCGAGCTCGGCGGCGGCCGCCTCGGCGCCCGCGAGGTCGGGGCGGTCGGGGGAGTGGCGGGCGGTGAACCGGCGCAGCAGCGCCCGGGCGAACCGCGGCGCCGCGAGCACGGTCTCCTCGATGTAGCTGCGGGACAGGCCGGACCCGGTCTGGGCCAGGTAGCGGCAGGCGGCCCGGAGGACCGTGACGTCGGCGACCGGCAGCCCCTCGGTCACCGTCAGCCGGGAGAGCCCGTCGAGCTCGGCCTCTCCGGCCCAGGCCGCGGCCAGCGCCTCCTCCAGCGCGGCCAGCGCCGGTCCGGGCCGCACCCCCGGCGGCAGCAGCAGGTCCAGCCGGGTGGCCGGCGCGCCGTCGTCCGGCAGCGAGGCGGCGTCGGCCACCCGGACGCCGAGGCGCTCGAACACGGGCACGACGTCGGCCAGCAGCGGGCGGGTCCCCGGCCACTCGGCGACCGCGCCGACGAGGGGCTCCGCGGCCGCCGGCACCGGGCGCAGCCGGACCCGGTCGCGCGGCGGGCTGACGGCGGCGGTCATCGGGCCGCGGTGGTGGCCGCGACGGCGGCGTCGAGCACGTCGAGCGCCTCGGTGAGCAGGTCCGGGCCGATGACCAGCGGCGGCAGGAACCGCAGCACGTTGCCGGAGGTGCCGGCGGTGAGGACGACGACGCCCTCGGCGTGGCAGTGCCGGGCGACGGCCGCGGCGAGCGCGGGGTCGGGGTCGGTCGTGCCGGGGCGGACCAGCTCGACGGCGATCATGGCCCCGCGGCCGCGGATGTCGCCGATGGCCGGCGTGCGCTCCTGCATCGCCCGCAGCCGCGGCAGCATGGTCGCCTCGATGGCGCGGGCGGCGCCGGCGAGGTCCTGCTCGCGCATCGTGTCGATGGCGGCCAGCGCCGCGGCGCAGGCCACGGGGTTGCCCCCGTACGTGCCGCCCAGCCCGCCGGTGTGGACGGCGTCCATCAGCTCGGCGCGGCCGGTCACCGCCGCCAGCGGCAGCCCGCCGGCCATCCCCTTCGCCAGCGTCACCAGGTCGGGGACGACGCCCTCGTGCTCGCAGGCGAACCAGTCGCCGGTGCGGCAGAAGCCGGTCTGCACCTCGTCGGCGATGAACACCGCGCCGGCCGCCCGGCACCACTCGGCGACGGCCGGGAGGAACCCCGGGGCGGGGACGACGAACCCGCCCTCGCCCTGGATCGGCTCGATCAGCACGGCCGCGACGTTCGCGGCGCCCACCTGGGTCTCGATCTGCCGGATCGCCCGCGCGGCGGCCTCGGCGCCGGACAGGCCGGGGGCGTCGCGGAAGGGGTAGCTCATCGGCACGCGGTACACCTCGGGGGCGAACGGGCCGAACCGGTGCTTGTAGGGCATGGTCTTCGCGGTCAGCGCCATCGTGAGGTTGGTCCGGCCGTGGTAGGCGTGGTCGAACACCACCACGGCCTGCCGTCCGGTGGCGTGCCGGGCGATCTTGACCGCGTTCTCGACGGCCTCGGAGCCGGAGGTGAACAGCGCCGAGCGCTTCTCGTGGTCGCCGGGGGTGACCCGGGCCAGCTCCTCGCAGACGGCGACGTACCCCTCGTAGGGCGTGACCATGAAGCAGGTGTGCGTGAACGCGGCGACCTGCTCCTGGACGGCGGCGACCACGCGGGGCGCCGCGTTGCCGACGTTGACCACGGCGATGCCCGAGCCGAGGTCGATGAGCGAGTTGCCGTCGACGTCCACGACGACGCCGCCGGCGGCGCGCTCGACGAAGACCGGCAGGGTGGTGCCGACGCCGGCGGAGACCGCGGCGGTGCGCCGGGCCATCAGCTCCCGGGAGCGCGGACCCGGCACCTCGGTGACCAGCCGGCGTTCCTGGGCCGGCGTCGACGGGGGTGCCAGCAGGTCGGTCATGGGGGCTCCTCGGCTCGACGGGTGCGCCCTGCGGGGGGCAGGTACGACGTCGAGTCTGGGCGGCGCCGCGGCGCGGAGGTACTGTCCGGACCGGCGCACCGGGGGCTTCCCGGTGTCCACAGTGGCACCGCCTACTCCAGGAGTCCCCGTGCCGGTCACCGTCGCCGACCTGGTCGCGAACCCGGAGCTGGACCTGCGCCTGCTCACTCCCGACGTCCCGGTGGACCGCCCGCTGTCCTGGGTGCACGTGAGCGAGCTGCCGGACCCGGCGCCGTTCCTGCAGGGTGGCGAGCTGCTGCTCACGACCGGCCTGGCGCTGCGCGACGGCGAGCCGGTGGGCCCGTACGTGCGGCGGCTCGTGGACGGAGGCGTCGCCGCGCTCGGCTTCGGCACCGGGCTGGGCCAGGACGCCGTCCTCGGGGAGCTGGTGGCGGCCGCCGCGGCGGGCGGCCTGCCGGTGGTCGAGGTGCCCCGCGGGACCCCGTTCATCGCCATCTCCCGCGGGGTGTCGGCCGCGCTCGCGGCCGACGAGTACGCCGCGGTGGCCCGGGCCGCCACCGCCCAGCAGGAGCTCACGCGGGCGGCGCTGACGCCGGGCGCCCCGGCCGCCGTCCTCGAGCGGCTGGCCCGCTCGGTCGGTGGCTGGGCGCTGCTGCTGGACGCCGTCGGCGCCCCGCTGGAGGCGGCGCCCGCGGCGGCCCCCCGGCGCGCGCCCGGCCTGGAGGCCGAGCTGGGCCGGCTGCGCGGGGTGGGCGCCCCCGCGGGCGGCCCGCCG